>JBDTVL010000358.1:0-3792 GCA_040007215.1 Flavitalea sp. | reverse complement strand
ATACAAACGCCCATCACAATCATGATGGTGGACATAGGATAGCCGATCAGGGCCTGAAGGCTTAACGCTATTCCAAAAAATATGGAGCCCATCCGCGCCAGTTGGGTTAGCAGGAAACAGATTACGGTATAAGTTCGGGCCCAGGGGCCAAACCGGTGTTCAAGATGAGTATAGGCAGAGATCTCTCCGGAACTCCGGTAAAAAGGGATGAAATACCGGGAAGCGATCATGGCGGCAAAGGGCATGGAAAGACTGAATACAAAAGCGTTCCAGTTTCCGCCAAAAGCTTTACCAGGCACCCCTAAAAAAGTATTACTGCTCAGGAAGGTGGCATAGATGGAAAGACCGATGGCCCAGCCTGGAATAGATCCTGAGGCTTTGGTGAACTGATCTGCGTTTTTGTTCTTCCGGGAGAAATAATAGCCCACAATGACCATGGCCAGGAGGTAAATGATAATGATCGACAGGTCCAGAACCGGAAGGTTATTCATTCGTCTAAAAGTTAAAGGCAAAATGAAATGGTATGCAAGGATTATTTTGCCCCGACTACGCTTTGATGCCGGCTCTTGCATGGTAGTTTTACGCTAGTATAACTTTTATCATGAAAGCGCACGAAAACTATACCGCCGCAAACAATTAATCGCCATGTATGAAGAGATCAAAAAGTGGTTTTCATACTCATTCCCTGGTAAAAAATATTTCATAAAAACTTAATCTGGACCTTCTTAGAGCTTTGAGGCGGGGGCAATCCCAATTTTGGGGTAAAGAAGACGGGGATATCAGCGCTTTTATTTGGACAATCTTGACAACACCAGCGTATATTTCCCGCCCGGCGTTTTTATGATCTGTTCTTCTTCCACTTTATTGAATACGATGTTCAGGGAATCTCCTAACCTGTTGCGGAGTTGTTTAAGCAGTATCTCCTGGTCGTTTTCCTGGAAAACCGGCGAGGTAACAAGGTTAACCTGGATACTGGGAATTTCCTCCTGGATGATCTGCGCATACTGCAACCCATTTATTCCCCGGAAAGCCATGCTCATGCCGGTTACAATGGTGCCATCGGGGCATTTAACGAAATTGTCAAACCGGCCTTCAATAGATTTTATGGTTATTGGTTTGCCACATTCACAGACACCATCGGTCATTAAAAAACTATCTTCTACAAAATACCTGATCATTGGAAATGATTTGTTCATCAACGCCGTGGTGATGACGCCTTTCTCCGGGAATTCATTTATGGAATAAAGCGGCATTTCATGATAACTGCCATAAGGGCACTGGCCATAGGCGATGGACCGTTCCACATTGCCATAATAATCCAGGATCCGGCCATTTAATGTTTGCTCGATTTTTTCGCGCTGAAACGGATACAGCGTTTCCGAAGAAGTAAAAATAAGCGGTATGTTAACCTTCAGTTCTTCCTGTTGTAATAAGTTGGACAGCATAAAAGAAGAACTGGGGAAAGCATACAAGGCTTTTGGCCTGAATTGGTTGATCAGTTTAGCATATACTGGTATATTCTTTTTTGATAACAGGTAAGTGGAAAGATACAATACATTTTCAGCCTTGTTATAATAATGCATGGTGTTCCTGTCAAGCGTAGCCCGCAGCGATATAACGGGATCGCCTATGCGTAATCCATGGGTCATCCTGAAATACCAGGTATAAGCATGTTCGCGAAGTATCGATCCAGGTGAGCGATATACGCAAAGCGGAGTGCCGGAAGTGCCGCTGGTATGCGCCGCTTTAAGGAATTTCACCGGAGCGGTAGCAATAGTATGGATATGATCGCGAATATCTGTTTTATGAATAATGGGCAATGACTGCAGATCGCCCTCCAGAAGTTTTCCTTCATCTACAGATTGCCAGGCCTTGCGATAAAAAGAAGAATGGGCTAAAGCATAACCGATCATTTGCCTGGCCCTCCGTTGTTTTGCCGCATTCATCCTGGCTTCGGAATATTGATCTGCTTCCTGAATTTTTTTGATCAGCCGGAATAGCAAAGGGTTATGACGGCTTAAAAAGAACAGATTTTCCTTCACAATTTTCAGAGTACCCATTATCACTTAATTCGACAGGTTGTTAAAGGAAGAAAAATGGCCGGGTCAATCTCCCTTCTGTCAGTTATAAAGATCGTTAGAATTACCCAAGATTGGTTGCCGGATTTAATAATTCCAGCAATTAATTCAATCTTAAAATAGTTTAAAAATCAGGCAAACTTACGATTTGCGGTACGTACAACACCTTTCCCGGAATTTTTCGGCATCCTGCTCTTATTATATTATCAACCATTACTGGCGCTAAATAAATTTAAATATCTGCGTACCAGCCGTTGTTCCATGTTTCCTGTATTAAGGAATATGAACGTTAAACAATTACTGCCTACCCCCGATCTATTGCCAGGCCCCAACTTCCTTGGCGGGAACTCTCTTTCGCCTTTTCCGGTTATCCGGCTTTCAAAAAAAATCATCATTGACATTAGGTTTCCTTGAAAGATGCAAATGGCGAATCACTGGATTTGGCCCTACGGTTAAAGTAAAGTGCGCTTCAGCAGTGGCTCCTACCGATATCAACGGCAGTTTTAAGATCAAAGGCCGAAGGAAATAGCGCTTATGCGAGATCGATTTCTTTGGCCACCCTGTTTGCCGAACGGGTAGCGGCTTCCTGGCCCCAGTTCAGGTTGTCGGCATAGGAACCGGCAAAATGAATTCGTCCATGAGGTTTCATGATATTAGGCCAGAATTTACTCAACTGGCCCATAGGAAATTTTTCTCTTTCGCAGGTTGGCGCAAAAGGATCTTTTGTCCAGTCTTTCACCAATGCCTGTTCAATAGTATCGCTCTTGCCGGGATATAATGATCTGAATCCAGCCAGCGCTCTTTCTGCTGAAACGCCACCGGGGCCATCAGCTAATAAAATAACGCGATGAGATTCCACTTCCTCTGCGATTTGCCAGATAGAATTGATATCGGGATGATCAAGCTGCATATTTATACTTTTTAATCCATCATCGAGCCAGAATCTTGTGCTGGCCTGGAAAATGAAATGGGAATAAGATCCATATTTTACGTTATCCACCACAAATTGTTTTTCGGGCCGTAAAGCCGGCGTTAGCGGAATTTTCTTAAACACCGGCAGCGGGATACAATTAGCCAGGTAATCGGCGGTCATTTCTTTTTCTAGGCCAAACTCCCTGTATTTAACGGTTACGTTGTTATCTCTCTGGTGGATGGATAATATAGGGCTGTTGAGTTTTACTCTGGGTCCGAGGCGTTTGGCAAACGCATCGGGAAGTCCCTGGTTGCCACCCTTCAGTCTGAAAACATTCTGCGGCGTTAGATCAACGCCCCGAAGTTTGAGTATAGCGCAACGCCATAATTCGAATAATGCCGATGTATCATTACCTCCAAGCATACGCAGGGCAGTGGGAGAGGCGCCTTCTTTTTTATAGATATCAGAAATAGGAACAGTGTCGAGGTGATCATAGCCTACGCCGAAAGGCTGGTATTCGTCTTTAAATTTACCCAGGTAGGGGTCAATGAACAACTTGCTGAGATCGCCCCAGGCATGTTCAGACAGGTGTTTAACTTCCCGATCGTTAAAGCCCATTTTCCTGAGCACAATGGGATCTTTAAGCATATCATCGGAATAAAAAGCTTTGTCAACCCTGTAAAGCTGGTTCCTCCGTCTCAGGTAAGGAAGAACGGTAAGGTTGAATTCTTTGGTGTATCCCCAGTATAATTCATAACCGGGTTTAGTGATCTGTTCTGCTCCGCCATCTGCATACAGTCC
>JBDTVL010000357.1:0-3806 GCA_040007215.1 Flavitalea sp. | reverse complement strand
CAGATCTTAAATACCAGTATTATAATATAGATGCCTGGGTAGGATTAAACTTTGGCTCCCGGGGCGCAAGGGATGACGGCAATCGGTTAAGAACCCTGGTAGGTGTGCGTTTCCTGCACCAGGCTTTTCATGAAGTGCCCACAAAATATGAAAGTCAATATTATTACCAGTATGCAGATATTACCGGCGTACTGGCCTCTATGTCTATCTTCCAGCAGAACTTTTACAAAACGCAGTATATCTATGGATTTGGACGAAATGAAGATGTTCCTGAAGGAGTAGACATTTCCATAACCACCGGGCTGACCAATAAACAACAAAGAGTAAGGCCATATACCGGCATCGATTTTCAGTACAATTATTTTTCCTCCAAAAAGCATTATTTCAACTATACCTTCAGGCTGGGTGGATACTCGTACAAAAAGAAATATGAAGATATCAGCGCCTTGTTTAATATAGACTTCTTCAGCAGTCTAAGGCAGATCAGCCGAAAATGGAAGCAGCGTTCCTTCCTTACCGCCAATCTCACCACGCAGATCAATAAACAGTTAAATGAACCGCTATTGCTGGAAAGCCAGTATGGGCTTACCGAATATCAGAATATTTTACTTGGAGGCGTTAACCGGCTTACCATAAAAGGCGAGAGCGTTTTTTATAATGATCTTGCGGTGGCTGCCTTCCATTTTGCGCCTTTTGTTTTTGGTAACATATCCTTGTTAACTCCCGAACATCAAACGCTGATCAAAACGAACGTGTACCAAACTATCGGTGGGGGATTACGTTCCAGGAATGAAAGCCTGGTTTTTGGCACGTTGGAACTAAGGGCTTATTATTTTACGAGGAAGAATTTTAACAACGAAAGAATAAGGGTAGATTTCAGCACAAAAATCAAATTCAAATACAACAGCCAGTTTATCAGGAGGCCCCAGTTCATTGTAGTGAATTAAAATCCTTTGGCGTGTGAAACTATTCGTGCCCGATTAAAATATAATTGGGCTGGTCACGTTTAAAAAATTAAGATATTTTTGCTAAAATTCCAATCGACTATGAAACGTCCATTTATTGTTATCAGCGCTGTTGTAGCCATTGCCGGACTCGTATACTTCCTCTTCTTTGCCGGTTCTGCCGCACAGGCAGATGTAGCTATTGCGTCAAGAGCGGATACGGGAACCCTTCCTGAACAACTGGCGGTTAACGAAGTAGCCGCTGATTCCACTACTGTTTTAACGCTTGATACCGTAGCCTATAATGCTAAGATGATATCTATGCTTAATGGCGATTCTTCAGAAAAGTGGCCGGTCAAAGCCGACTATCCGCTGGCAGGCGCTATTTTACCTTTTAAAACCATCATTGCTTTTTACGGTAATCTATATTCCAAACAAATGGGCATACTGGGCGAACTGCCCCGTAAACAGATGCTGGAGAAACTGCAGGGAGAAATGAAAAGATGGAAGGCCGCCGATTCAACGCTGGATATGCAGCCCGCACTTCATTATATTGCCGTTACTGCTCAACAGAATCCGGGTAAGGGTAATAAGTATCGTTTACGTATGCCTTTCCACCAGATAGACTCGGTGCTGAGCATGGCCAAAGAAATCGATGCTATCGTTTTCCTCGATATCCAGGTAGGATTAAGCGATCTGCGATCGGAGATTCCGGAATTTGAAAAATACCTTAAGATGCCCAATGTTCACCTGGGCATCGATCCCGAATTTTCTATGAAAGGCGGTCAGGCCCCCGGAAAAGTAGTAGGCGTGTATGATGCCGCCGATGTTAACTATGCTTCCGATTACCTGGCCAAACTGGTTAAAGATAATAATCTTCCTCCCAAAATACTGATCATTCACCGGTTCACCCAGGGTATGGTAACCAATTACAAACAGATTAAAACACGGCCCGAAGTGCAGTTGATCATGCATATGGACGGATGGGGAGAGCCGGCAAGAAAAGTCAATACCTACAAGTCTTTTATATATAAAGAACCCGTGCAGTTCACCGGTTTTAAACTCTTCTATAAGAACGATACTAAGAAATCGAACAGCCGGTTGATGACGCCGGAAGAATTGCTGAAACTTAAACCCCGCCCTGTTTATATTCAGTACCAGTAATCACGGTCAGCGGCCCTGGAGTATATGCACGAGCAGGTAAACGATAATGGCCAGCGCCAGGATCAGTAAAATGGCCAGGTAGCTCCAGGAAGTAAAAGCTATTTTTCTTTTATCGCGACGTTTCTTTTTCCCGGCGATATAGGAGGTTAGTTGTTTGTTTAACTGGTGGGTATATCCGGTAATATCTTTTTCTGGATTCACCTGTTGAAGGCCTTCAACAGCTTCATTAATAAAATCATTGTCGGCCATCCATCTCTCCACCTCATGTTTTTCCTGTCCGGATAACTTGCCGCTGATATAGTCCATCAGTTTCTGGTTATCTATATCTTTATTGCTGTTTGATAATATGTTTAACAGGTCATCGGACATGATCGATTAATAGGTTTGATGTTTATAACCCCTGGCTATTGTCATTTATTTTTTTATCAAGCGCTAATTTCAGGTTACGCTTACCATTCTGAATATAACTTTTTACCTGCATGATAGAATATCCCGACTTTTCAGATATTTCCTGGTAAGATCTTTTTTCCAGGTAAAATAAAATTACGCAATGTTTCTGCTCGGGGCTCAATTCTTCAATACTTGCCTGCATCAGTTCAAGCCGGCGGTCTTTTTCAAGATGAACTTTTAAAGAGAATGGATCTGCTTCGGCGCCGATCATCTCTTCATTTATACCTGTGGCTTTCCTTCCCTGTTTTTCTCTCAGCTTCATCAGGCAATGATTTTTCGCCACCATATAAAGCCAGGATTTGAAATAATCAACCTTATACTTATGCAGTTCTGTTATGGTTTTTAGAAAAACCTGTTGTACGCTGTCTTTTGCTTCTTCCTCGTTTTTAAGATACTTCATGCATACGCCAAACAACAATAGCGTGTATCGCTGGAGAAGAATGCCTAACCATTGATTGTCGTGATCGCCATAGAATTGGTCGAGCAACTGAAGGTCGGTGATATGCGCGTAACGATCTGGCTTCACTAATGGTAAATTAGTTATTGTCTCAACTGGCTTGATCAATTATTCTATTCCCCCGAAAGGTAATGCGTGTGCAGAGCCCTCGCAGCAAGCTTTACTCCTTAAAGGATTCCGCCGCTATGCGGCCGCTGTGAATAGCTCTGCTGATAAGATGCGGGAAAGAATTATTTTCACAAATCAGCTAAGAATATTTTTGAGCCATTTAATAAACAGGGTATCCCAGGCCATCATTTTTATTGCGGTATAGAACAGGATGACAGCAAATATTTTTTTCAGCATCTGCTGGTCGATCTTTATGGCCACTTTACTGCCGAAATAACCGCCTACTAAAAAACCCGCCGCTATCATGGCTATTACTTTGAATTCGATAGGGCTTCCTGAAATTTTAGCGTCATTATAATAATTCACGAAAGCCAGGATCACCACGGGAAAAGTAAGTACGCCCAGGGAAGTTCCCTGCGCCTGGTGCTGCGTATATTGAAAAAAGTAAACAAGGGCAGGAACAAGAATAATGCCTCCGCCAACGCCTACAAGCCCGCTTAACATACCGGCTGCAATACCGATTAGGGCTAAGATCAGGAGAGACTGTATATCCATGACATTGGTTTTCATGCAGGGTTGCCGAAAGTTTCCTTATAGAAATCAATAGCTTCTTCAATTACTTTAAGAGCGGTATGCTTGTCGCCAAGTTCATCCACCTTAACAGTTTTGTTTTCCAGCTTTTT
>JBDTVL010000356.1:0-3823 GCA_040007215.1 Flavitalea sp. | reverse complement strand
TTTGAATATGGCATCTGCCCATTGCGTTCCAAAAGAAACATAATAGTTTACCGACTGATTACCACCATTGACTGTAAAATTGTGATTTCGGTTCTGGCTGTAATTTTTCAGCACCTCATCATACCAACTGGTGTTGGGATGCGTCCATGGAAATTTGCCCGATCTGTATTTTTCAACATCTTCTTCAGAATATAACATATTCGTTGGAGATGTGCCGGCATAAGACTGCATTTCGCGGATCATCTGCGCGTAAGTGGCTGCATCGGCCATTTTTGGTAAACGGGTTGGCGAAAGAAATCCCTGGTAAAATTCATAGGTAAAGTTGGGAGCGCCTTCTTTACCCCTTTTGGTCGTGATCAGGATAACGCCATTGGCAGACCTTGCCCCATAAATAGCGGCAGAAGCATCTTTAAGTACCGAAATACTTTCCACATCATTCACATTAACGGTGTTGATGTCGCGTCCCTGAACGCCATCGATTATTATCAGTGGGCTGGTATTGTTCAGCGTTCCCTTACCCCTGACCAGAATAGAAGCGCCATCAAATCCTGGTTCACCTGTTCTTTGGGAGATAACCACGCCAGGAGTGCGTCCTGCAATGGCGTTTGATAGGGATATAACCGGCGCTTTTGAAAGATCCTTACCGCTTACCGTAGCCACAGAACCGATCACATTCACTTTTTTCTCGCGGCCATAACCGATCACTACCGTTTCCTGCAAGGCGCTGATTGCTGTTTTCACCGCAATGTTCATGTTGTCAGCGCTCACTTTTATTTCGCGGTCCTCAATGTTTACGCCAGTGATGATCAGTGTGGCATTGTCGCTCACACCGGTTAGCGTGAACTCGCCATTGGCATTGGTAGACGTGGCTCTTTTAGCGCCTTTAACCGTAATAGTGGCGCCAATGACAGGCTCGCCATTTTCATTCGTAATACGGCCACGTACATCAATAGGCGGCGGTAATATCTTTTCCTCTCTAACGCTAACGGCAGGTGGTAGCTTTCGGCTGATGAACACTGTTTTTCCCTTGATCGAATAATCGAGGGGCTGAGCTTTTAATGACTCTTTCAGAAACACTTCCAGCGGACTGTTCTTCAGCTCCAGCGAAACCGGTTTAATATTCTCCAGCAATTGATCCTCATAGAAAACAACAAAACCAGTTTGCTGCTCTATTACAGAAAATACCTTTTCCAGCGGAATATTCTTCCCCGAAAAGGTAACTGTCTGAGAAACGCTTTTAGCGCAAACATGCAGGCCAAGAGCTAATAACATGATAGCGGTTAACTTCATAACACGCAAGGTTTTCTTGCCCACCGAAGCTTTGGAGCGGGTGGGAGTTAGTGTTGGTAATAGCCCGCCTTCGCTGTGGCGCTGGCGGACGGAGACAGTTAATTGCATACTTTTGTAGCAGTTTAGGTTATTAAATAAAAGCAGTCTTTTACCGGACCTGTGATTATAGTAATCCCGAACTTTATGCCGTTCCGGTTACGACCCGGGACGGTTTTGTTTTCAGGAGAACCACTATTTTAATTAAGATGTTACAATAAGTTTTTTCCCTTCTATCCTGAAATGAACATCCGTTCTTTTCAATCCATCCAGTAAATCCGACAAACTCAGGTCGCGCTCGATCTTTCCGCTGAAGGTCCGTATCCGGATATTCCCTTCATATTTTACATCCACATCGTACCAGCGCGATAACTGGCGCATCACGCTTTGCAGGTCGGCCTTGTAAAAAATAAATACCCCGTTTTTCCAGGCTACAGCCGCTTCTGTGTTGGCTTTGCTAACTTTGCCGGCTCTGTAGGCTTCGCCGGGTTTCAGAATACTGTTATCAATCTTTACCGATCCTTCCAGTAAAGTAGTCGTCATTAGAGGCTCATCGGCATAGGCATTCACATTGAACTGGGTGCCCAGAGCCTGCACCTGCGACTGATCGGGAAGTTGCACTCTGAAAGGAAGCTGAGCATTTTTTGCCACTTCAAAATAGGCTTCGCCGGTTATGAAAACTTTTCTTTCATTATTGGTAAATACCGTGGGATAGGTAATAGAGCTGGCTGCATTCAACCACACTTTCGTTCCATCGGGCAGGCTTAATTTATACTGACCTCCCCGGGGGGTGGTCATGGTATTAAAAGCGATAATATCTGTTCTTCCATAAATGAGTTCGCCTCCCTGCTTATTGATCTCCACGCCGCCATCGGATATGATCTTTTTGTGGGTATTGTCGAGTATTACCTGCTCGCCATTGCTGAGGGTGAGTATGGCTTTGTTCATTCCGGGAGCGATATCTTTAGAAGCTGGAGCTGAAGGCATTGCTACTACCAGCGGAGCCTGGGTTGCCGTTTTTTTAAAAGAGAAATAATAGGCGCTTATGCCGAAACATAACAGTATCGCCGCTGCATACCTGAACGTTGCGGTACGAAAAAAGTTTATACTTTTTACCGGAACCGGCAGATGTTCATTATCCTTTGCCAGTATGCGTTTCAGGATACTCTCCGAATCTACCTGCGCGTATAGATCATACAAGTTATCCTGTTTATTCCACCATACCTGCATCTGATCCAGAACCGGATCGGCTCCATCAAGTTGCTGCACAATATCCCAGAACTCTGTCCATTCATCAGGCGTATATTGACCGGAAACGTAGCGGTCGAATAAATGCTGTAATCGGGGGTGATGCTTATGCATAGTTGGTATTCTCTATAAAGGAAAGACACCGCAAACAAGAAGCAGGTAGTATCCTGCGCTAAAATATTTTTAGAGGGAGAAGAGGAAATACAGGGAAGCGGCGCCTTCAATGCCTCTTTTATGCAGGAAGGTCTTTAAGGAACGAAGGGCCAACGACATCGTTTTTTTTACGGTGGAAGGAGATAGATTGAGTTCTTTCGCGATCTGTTCATTACTGAGCCGGTATTCGCGGCTGAGCCGGTAAATAAGTTTTCTCTGTGGGGATAAATGATCTATCGCTTCCCTGATCAGTTCCTTGATCTCGTAGTCAGACATAGGATCCTGAGCCGCCGGTGATCCGTCCATAGCCTGGCGTACAATAATATCGTGTAATTTTTTTTGCCGCGCTGTATACCGGAAAAAGTTGAGGGCCTTATTATAGGCCACTTTTGCCAGGAAGGCATCCATATCGTTTATATCGGCAATCAGTTCACGGCCGGTCCAGAGTTTGGTAAAAATATCCGACATCAGTTCTTCTGCGATCTGCCGCGATTTTGTCATGCGAAAAAGAAAAGCGTAAACTTTTTTCCAGTAGGAATTGTACAATTCAGCGAAAGCCTGTTCGTTGCCGGCAGCTATCTTATTGAGTAACTCAACATGATCATATGTACAACTATGCTGCTGCAATTAGTTAAGCGTTTTGGTTATGAACGGTTCTGTTGGCGCACTCCTGCTTAGCAATAAACAGGATATTAGGTAGTCAAAATGGATTACCTTTTTACGATTCTTATATTAAAATAATCAATTATCAGCTACTGATTACTAAATAAAATGCAGCCAGGCTCCAATAAAATGCTATTTTTTCATAATTAAAATTACTAAAATAATTGAAATGTTTTTTTTACGATTTTTAAAACAGGATAAGTTTTGCTTACGGGCGCATATACTTTGCCCTTTAAGCGTAATTGTTCGTATAGCTGAAACCCTTATCTGTAAATAGTTTCAGTATAGAGGTTACGGCATCGGAAGGCCGTTGGCTAAGCGAACAGTTTTCCTGGAAGCCGAACGAAAATTTTTATTTATGATTCATCATTCTCTTTGTGCCGAGAACGTTCTCGGACTTTTATCGCCGGAACATTTATTATCGGGCCCGGGC
>JBDTVL010000355.1:0-3832 GCA_040007215.1 Flavitalea sp. | reverse complement strand
CCTGGTTGTCGCCTGATTTTACTATGTCGTAGGGCAGGGTATCAATAACGGCAGGCACCTGCCAGTTAGCTATATTAAAGGAATCGCCGCCTTTGAAATACAGCGAGTATTGCCCTCCTTCAGGTCCCAGCCAGAATCTTTCTTCTCCGCCAACCGGGTTGAATGCGGCCTTTTTCTTTCCGGATGAAATGAGGTCATAATTGATCCATCCATAACTTGTTCCTGAATCGCCGGTAGCCGTGCTGGTCATTACCCTTCCCTGGTAGTCGGCCGACAGCAGGATCTTTCCGCCGCCATTTCCGGACGATAACTCCAGCGTTTGCTGTGTATGTTTTTTTAAAAAAGCAACATCGTAGGCATAAGTCCCTTTAACCGGTGTGACGCTGTCTTTTGAGGCGTCGGCAGAAGCGGCTGTGTGGTTTTCACCGCAGGAGATAATACTCGACAGGCTCATAACGGTTAGGGCTAATTTAAAATAGGTTTTGATCATATATGGCAGCATTTTTTATAAGGAAATACCCCTTTTCCAGGGTATGAAATCGTCATGATTAAGCGTATCGGCTTTTGCTTTAATTTCTCCGCTCGCTACTTTTATAACGTATTCGAGTATGCGCTCTCCGGCCTGTTCGATGGTTTCCTCGCCGGCGATGATGCTGCCGGTATCAATATCCATAATATCATTCATCTTCATGAACAAAGGCGTATTAGTGGCTATTTTAAGTACAGGGGCCACTGCATTCCCGGTGGGAGTGCCGAGCCCGGTAGTAAATAAAACGACATTAGCGCCGGCGCCTACTTCGGCGGTGGTCGATTCCACATCTCCGCCCGGCGTACATAATAAATTTAATCCGGGTCTGGTTACCTTATTCGGGTAATCCAGCACATCTGTTACCGGCGAAGTGCCTCCTTTTTTTGCCGCCCCTGCCGATTTAATCGCATCTGTGATAAGTCCATCCTTGATATTTCCCGGCGATGGATTGGCATAGAATCCGGAGCCCAGCGCGGTAGCCCGTTCGTTGTAAGTATTCATGAGCTGCATAAAATAGTTGGCCTTGTCTTCGCTAACGCAGCGATCGCTTAGTTCCTGTTCTACGCCGCATAGTTCCGGAAATTCTGAAAGGATCACTGATCCGCCTGCTGCCACAAGAATATCAGAAGTGTATCCTATGGCGGGGTTAGCGGAAATTCCGGAGAAACCGTCCGAGCCGCCGCATTCCAGGCCTATACAGATCTTGCTGATAGGAGCGGGCTGGCGAACCATCTTATTGGCTATGGTTAAACCATTGAAAGTTTGTTTGATCGCTTCCTGTAATAATTTTGTTTCACTGCCTATTTCCTGCTGTTCCAGGAAATATACTGGCTTCTTCAGATCGGGATCGCGTTTCTTCAGTTCTTCCTGCAGGATAGAAATCTGCGCATTCTGGCAGCCAAGGCTCAATACCGTTGCGCCGGCAACATTCGAATGCGTGATATATCCTGCCAGCAATCCGCACAGCGACTGCGCATCCTGTCGGGTGCCGCCGCAGCCAAGCGTATGATTCAGGAATTTTATTCCATCCACATTTGAAAAGATCTTCTTAGGTTTCTCTTCCAGTTCCTCTATGGGAATATTGAAAGAAAGTATTTCCTGTTTGCCCGATTGATGCACTTCAATCAGTTTCTGCACATACGATTCATAAGGAGAGGTGCGGGGTTGGTAGCCCAGGGCTTTCATAAAAGCCTCCTGTAATACTTCCACATTTTTATTTTCGCAGAAAACAAGGGGAATGATCAGCCAGTAATTACCCGTTCCAACAGAGCCATCCTGGCGATG
Organism: Flavitalea sp.; assembly: GCA_040007215.1. GTDB lineage: Bacteria > Bacteroidota > Bacteroidia > Chitinophagales > Chitinophagaceae > Flavitalea. Next base: position 2,019 of record JBDTVL010000355.1, on the reverse strand, counting down.
GAAACCCATAAACGTTCTATCCTTCCATTTGGTTACATCAGGCTTGTGCCAATCCGTTTTACGCTCTTTAAGTTCATAAGTTCCGGAAGCATGTTTGATATTGCTGGTAGTGATCAGCGATCCCTGCGCAATATCATGCACGGCTTTGCCCACCAATACCCCATACATGATAATGTCATCTCCTTCTTTGAAATCTTTCACAGAAAATTTGTGCTTGGCGGGTATTTTTTCCACTAACGAATAAATCTCTTCTCCGTTTTTTACAGAAGCTCCTTTTTCAAGGTTTACCAATGCTACTTCGATATTGTCTGACGGTTGTATTTTTAGCGACCTTGCCTGCATATTCCAGTTTAATTTTAAAGCGGTAATGTATTTAATCTTTTAAGTTGTCAAATATAATTGGTGTTACGCGCTTTTTTAAGGATTATTAACGATACCGTTCCCGCAAATGCTGTTCAGCTAAGGGCCCTGTCTGATTTTCCTTCCTCCTTACATCCCCTTGCCGGTAATGCTTAAATAGTATCATATTCTGCTCCGGAGGGAGAAAAGGCGATCTGGCTATTCTGACCTGTCATCGACACAAAGAAAGGGTTATTCAACCTGCAAATTATTCTTATTATTGGCTACTTCTAATAGTATATTGGCATTTTCTGTTGATTATTCATTAAATTGACCTTTTTGAAGAGGAATTATGAAACCTATACTCAGGAAAATTGATACCGGTCATAATAATTATTCTTTCAGCGTAAGGGAAGATGTTTTTCCTTATCTCTATAATCACTGGCACTATCATCCCGAAGTTGAGCTTACACTGATCAGGAAGGGAAGCGGCATTCGGCTGGTGGGCGATAGCATAGAACAATTTGAGAGTGGCGACCTGGCGTTGCTTGGATCCAACCTCCCTCATCTCTGGAGAAGCGATGCCATTTATTTCGAACAGGTTCCCGGACTTAACGTGGAAGCTGTGGCTATCCATTTCAAAGATGATTTCTGGGGCCGTGATTTTATAGAGCTGCCCGAAATAAAACCGGTCAGGGAATTGCTCGAAAAAGCTAAGAATGGCCTCAGGATAACCGGCGTTTCCCTGAAAAAAATAACCGGCCAAATGGAAGCCATGCTTAAGGCGACAGGCGCCATTAGGGTAGCATTACTACTGGAAATGTTGCATGAAATAGCTTCCTCAAAAGAATATGTGCAGTTGTCGAGCGCTGGTTTTGCTAAATCGTATGATGTGGCTAATACCGATAAAGTAAGCCTGATTTATACCTATACCTTTAATAATTTTCAGAACAAAATATCTATTATCGAAGCGGCGGCAAAAGCCAATATCAGCCCGCATTCCTTTTGCCGCTATTTTAAATCGCGAACATTAAAGACCTATGGGCAATTTGTTCTGGAAGTGCGGATAGGTTATGCCTGCAAACTGCTGATAGAAAATAAAATGAGTATCGCCACTATCGCATATGCCTGCGGGTTTAATAATCTTTCCAATTTTAACAGGCAGTTCAAGACCTTTGTAAAAAAAACACCTATCCAGTATCTCCGTGAATACACCAAATCGGCTTAGCTGCGCCTTTTCTTTCCACAAAGAAACAAGACGTATTCAGACATACAGTATGGAAGAATAAAATCAAAAACCGTCCTGCTATTTCACGGAATATGGTTAAGTTAGTGGAATCAAAGGCTTTAAAGAACAGTCAACCTCTTTTCCTAATGCCTGATCATTATATGAAACGATTCGTTTTGCCGGCTCTTTTGTTTCCTTTATTTTTTTCCTGCCGTCATTCCGGCACGCTTTTCCAAAAAAGATCAGCTTCTTCAACAGGCATAACTTTCAATAACAACGTTACTGAAAATGATTCCATTAATCCCATAGATATGGAATTCTTATATAATGGGGGCGGCGTTATCGCCGGCGATTTCAATAACGATAGTTTGCAGGATCTGTATTTCACCGCCAGCATGGTCAGTAATAAACTTTATCTTAATAAAGGCGATTTTGAATTTGAAGACGTAACA
>JBDTVL010000354.1:0-3846 GCA_040007215.1 Flavitalea sp. | reverse complement strand
ATGGTAGATGGCGCAGATGAACTGGATGTGGTAGTGAACCTGACCGCGCTGAAAAACAAATCATGGATATATCTTGAGGAGGAGATCAATCTTTTAACGGAAGCGGTTCATGAGAAAGGAAAGATCATCAAAGTGATCATAGAAACAGGCCTGCTTGACGATAAAGAGATCATCCGCTGCTGCGAGATCTATACCAAAGCCGGGGTTGATTTCATGAAAACATCTACCGGATATGCAGAAAAAGGCGCTACCATCGAAGCCGTGCAACTCATGAGGCAACATTTACCATCTGGTATAAAGATCAAAGCTTCCGGCGGCATACGCACCTATGAATTTGCCAGGAAACTGGTAGCGGCGGGCGCCGACAGGCTGGGTTGCAGCGCGGGAGTATCCATTGTAAAACAGCAAACGTTACGAAATGAATAGGATAAAAATATTGGTGGCGATACTGGTGTGCGGAGCTGCGCTGCCTATTTCTGCGCAGACTTCTTCAGGCAGCGTTACAGTGCAAAAAGATCCGAGGGTGGACCTGCTGGTCAGTAAACAGATCGAGATCAATGAGCTCACTACGCGTAATGCACGCCGTTATGCTCCCGGGTTTCGCATACTGGTGATCAGTTCTAATAACCGCAATAAAGTGATCGATGCAAAAACAAAAGTATATCGTGAGTTTCCCGAACTGAAAGCTTATATGATGTACCAGTCGCCTTTTTTCAAACTCAAACTGGGCAACTTTAAAGAGCGTACAGAAGCGGAAGAGTATCTTGGCGATATCCAGAAAATATTTCCTTCCGGCGTATATATTGTACCCGATACCATTGAGGTAAGACCTGATAAGGATGGTGATATCGCCGAATAAATTATAAGGTCGCTTTAGCGCCAAGCCAGGCCATCATCTGCATACCTCTTTCTATTGCCGATTCATCTATATTGAAAGTTGGCGTATGCACTCCTGAAACGATTCCCTTAGCTTCATTAGCAACGCCCAAACGGTAAAAACATCCCGGTATCTGTTGCGAATAATAACCGAAATCTTCCGCGCCCATTCTTACTTCCGTAGTTTCAATATTCTCGCTGCCGGCAAATTCTTCCGCCAGTTTGCGGGCAATACCATTCAGCGATTCATTATTATATACCGCAGGATAACCTATATCTATTTGCACATCAATCGTTGCACCCATCGATTCCGCAGTGGCAACGGCAATGCGCCTGATCAGTTCATGAGCTTTGAACCGCCACTCTTCATCGAGCGCGCGAAAAGTGCCCATTAATTTAACCTCGCTGGGTATGACATTGGTGGTATGGCCTCCCTGGAAAGCGCAAATGGACAACACCGATGGCGTAAAGGGATTATTGTTGCGGCTGATCACCTGCTGAAGCGCCACAACGATATGAGACGCCACCAGTATAATATCGGTGGTGAGATGCGGAGCGGCTGCATGTCCTCCTTTTCCTTTTATGGTGAAATACAACTCGTCGGCGCTGGCCATCACTTTACCCGCCCGGAAACTAAGTTTGCCGGCAGGCAGCGTGGTATGAACATGTAATCCGAAAATAGCCGAAGGTTCAGGGTTTTTAAGTACGCCTTCTTTGATGAGTATGCTCGCTCCGCCCGGATTTTTTTCTTCGCCGGGCTGGAAGATCAGTTTTACGGTTCCTTCCCATTCCAACTTCAATTCATTAAGAATTTTAGCTGCGCCAAGCAGGCAGGTGGTATGAACATCATGACCGCAGGCATGCATCACGCCCTTGTTCCTGGAGCGGTAAGGCACATCATTCTCCTCTTCGATAGGAAGCGCATCTATATCGGCCCGAAGGGCTATAATTCTTTTGCCGGGATTCTTTCCTTCTATCAAACCTATCACGCCTGTTTCTGCCATTACCTGGTAAGGAATGCCAAAAGCACCCAGCCGCTGCTGTATATACGCGCTGGTCTGGTACTCCTTATAACTTAGCTCAGGATTGGCATGCAGATCGTGCCTGATCTTAATAAAATCGGGAGCATACTCCGCAGCAAGGGTTTTTATTTTTTCTTTCAGCATTGGTCAACAACTTAAAAAGGTTCCTGTTCAGGAGTTTCGTGCAAGGAGATCGGCAAACCTTTTCTTCTTTGCTACTGCACATATTTGCAATAAGCCTCTTTACAGGAAAAACTCAGGGATGATTACTATTTACGCCTGGGCAGTAGGACCTCCGAAAGTTAACGGTAATTGTACATCTTCCAGGTCCTGGATCTTTCCATTGAGCGATTCGAAACGATTAATGTATTCCGTCAGCGCTTTCATGAAACGTTTGGTATGCTGGGGGGTAAGAACGATCCTCGATTTGACTTTACTCTTCGGCGTTCCCGGCATCACATTTACAAAATCGATCACAAATTCTGCATGAGAATGCGTGATGATGGCGAGGTTGGAGTAAACTCCTTCCGCCACTTCTTCAGATATCTCGATGTTGAGCTGATTAGCTTGCTGTTTGTCGTCGGTCATAAAACAAATTTACGGATAATCAGATCATCCCGCCATCGGCAAAACTAAAATACCCTTCTTCGCTAACGATGATATGATCCAGTACACGGATATCGAAATAACTGGCTGCCTCCCGGATTTTAGTGGTCAGGTCTTTATCCGACTGGCTGGGTTTGAGGTTGCCGGAAGGATGGTTATGAAAGAGGATGAGGTTAACGGCATCTTCTTCCAGGGCTTTTTTAAGAATGATGCGGGGATCGGCTACAGTGCCAGTGATACCTCCTTCGCTGATGATCTCATAATGATTGATCCTGTTGCTCCGGTTCAGGAAAATCACGCCAAAAACCTCGTGTTGGTGATCGCGGAGCAGGGCCTGCAGGTAAAAAGCTATGTCGCGGCTCTCCTTAACCACTTTTTTTTCAGAGTTGGGGCCCGCCTGTCGTCTCCTTCCGATTTCCAGAGCGGCTGCAATGGTAACGGCTTTAGCTTCGCCGATTCCCTTGATCTTCATCAATTCTCTAACGGAAACCCTGCCTAAGGAGCCGAGGTCATTTTTACCCAGATTAAGCACTTCTTTGGCCAGATCAACAGCAGTGCGCTGCCGGGTGCCATTATGGATCAGGATAGCCAGCAATTCGGTATCAGTAAGGTTTTCGGGGCCCCGGGAGCGTAATTTTTCGCGTGGTCTATCGGTTTTTGCCCATGTTTTAATTGAGTATATCTGCTCTTGCATCTGCCAATATTAATTATTAGTTTTATGCTTTAACTGTACTAAAGAACGTATATCCAGCGTTATTTAGACTGTTCCGGAACCTTGAAAAAACCGATAAAAATCTCTACTTATGAAACGTAAAACTACCTTCTCAGCCATTGGCGGCTACCAGCCTTTCCTTTTTTGCATAGGCATGTATTTCGTAGCCTTGTTTTTCTCGATCTTTATTTGTTCGGCTATCTTTTATGCTGTAAATCCCAAGGGATCGATAGTGAAAAATGAGAAGTCGTCTGTTGAAAAAACAGCCATGATCGGCGCTGGTCAGCAGGTTCTGCTTACTGTAGCTAAATGAGCTGATAAAGCTGTAAACGATACTTTTGAACGATAAATTTTCAACTGGGGGATGCGTATTGCCCGGTTGAAAATTTTTATTGCCGCTAATCCCTAAATCAGCGCCATAGCTTTATCTTCGCCGCTTATACCAGAGGCATGCAACAACAAAGGTCACCTAAAATTTTTTCCGGCACAGGCTCTCAATACCTCGCCGAAAAAATAGCGCTCAGATTCGGTATTCCGCTCGGAAAGATTACCATTTCCAAATTCAGTGATGGCGAGCTTCAGCCGGTTTTCCAGGAAAGTATCCGGGGAGACATGGTTTTTCTTATTCAA
>JBDTVL010000353.1:0-3848 GCA_040007215.1 Flavitalea sp. | reverse complement strand
GCATCAAACAGCAATATCTTTTTGAACTGGAGAATAACCTGGTATTGTATTATACCGCCACCAGCCGCGAATCAGCTAAGATCATTGCCAAACAAAGTCAGAATGTGGTGGATAAAAAAGGCAAATCCATAGAAGCCATGCACCAGCTCAAACAGCAGGCTCAGATGATGAAAGAAGCCCTGCTGAAGGGAAGGGTTCATGAAATTGGCGAGATCCTTGATTTCGGATTCAGGCAAAAACGTGAAATGGCAGAAGGCATTTCCAATTCGCTGATGGAAGAAATTTATATCGCCGCAAAAAAAGCCGGCGCTTCAGGAGGAAAAATATCCGGGGCAGGCGGGGGCGGATTCATGATCTTTTATTGTCCTGATAATACCAAATATGCCGTTATAGAGGCGCTGGCCGCCTTTGGCGGTTATTGCAAAAACTACCAGTTTGTGGATCATGGATTAACTACCTGGACGATCTAAAAAAACAGCTATGAAACAAAAGATCAAAAATATTATCAGCGATTCCATTGCCGTTAAAAGCAAGGTGCTGCATGATGAAGCGCTTATTGAGAAAACCATTAAAGTAGCGGAGGGCATGGTGGCCTCATTAAAGAATGGCGGAAGGATATACTTCTGTGGAAATGGTGGTAGCGCCGCCGATGCCCAGCACCTGGCCGCCGAATTCTCCGGTCGTTTTTATACCGACAGGGATGCCTTACCGGCAGAAGCGCTGCATTGTAATACCTCTTATCTTACCGCAGTAGCCAACGACTATAGCTTTGATGTGATCTATGCCCGGCTGATCAAAGGAATCGGCCATCCTGGCGATTTTCTGGTTGGCTTATCCACCTCCGGAAATTCAAAAAATATTATCCAGGCTTTTGAAACCGCCAGGGAAAAGAAAATCACTACTGTTGGATTCACTGGCAGCGACGGCGGCGGCATGAAAGAATTATCAGACTTCCTGATCAATGTACCCTCTTCAGATACGCCGCGCATACAGGAATCTCATATCATGCTGGGGCATATTATCTGCCAGTTGGTAGAAGAAATCTACTTCCGTTGATAAGGGAAGCTATTATACTGGCTGGCGGACTGGGAACCCGGTTGCGTTCAGCAGTACCCGATCTTCCTAAATGCATGGCGCCGGTTGCTGGAAAGCCTTTTATCAGTTACGTGATTGATTATTTTGCGCAGCAGGGCATCGGCAGGTTCATTTTTTCATTAGGTTATAAACATGACATCATAGAACAATACCTGGATCAGGCATACCCTGCTCTTATTTACGATTGTTCGGTAGAAGAAGAGCCGCTGGGAACAGGAGGAGCTATACAAAAGGCCTGTGGGCTGGCGCTGGAGCGCGATACGCTGGTTTTAAACGGCGATACTTTTTTCAGCGTATCCCTAAAGGGGTTCTCCGATTTTCATCAGGGCCATAAAGCCAATTGCAGCCTGTCGCTTAAACCCATGCAAAATTCCGACAGGTATGGCGTAGTGGAATTAAACGCAGACCAGTCGGTAAAAAAATTCAAAGAAAAACAGTTTTATGCGCAAAGCCTGATTAACGGGGGCGTATATGCGCTAAATAGGGAAAAGTTCCTGCAAGAACATCTTCCCCTGAAATTTTCTTTTGAGAAAGATTATCTTGAAGCGCTTTTCTCCTCCCGTAAGATTTATGGCCTGTCTGCAGATGAATATTTTATTGACATTGGCATTCCGGAAGACCTGGAGAAAGCGCAATGGGAATTACCTGATCATCTATAATCATATGCCGAACCTATGCCCGATTCATTAATTATCACCAAGAACTGGACCTTATTCCTCGATCGCGACGGCGTGATCAACGAGGAGAAATATATGGACTATGTGTATTCGTATGATGAATTTATTTTTTATGAAGGCGTCAAAGAGGCGCTTAAAATAATGAACGGACTATTCGGCCCAATCGTGATGGTCACTAATCAACGCGGAGTAGGAAAAGGGCTGATGACAGAAAATGACCTCCTGGATATTCATACCCAAATGCAAAAAGATATTGAAATAGCTGGAGGAAGAATAGATAAGATTTATTACTGCACGTCGCTCGACAATGCGCATCCCGACCGCAAACCCAATCCGGGCATGGCTTTAATAGCTCAAAAAGAAAATCCTCGAATTGAATTCACGGATTCGCTTATGGTTGGTAATAATTTAAGCGATATGGAATTTGGAAAAAGAAGCGGTATGCATACTGCGCTGATCAATACGACCAGCCCCTCCGTTCAGCTTCCTCATCCGCTGGTCGATTACCAGTTCCCTTCTCTTATCGCGCTGGCCCATTGGCTACAGGTATCAACTTGCAAACTGCCCGGCTGATGAAGTTCCTTTCATTTCCACAAACTGTTTAAAATTAAGCAGGTCTTTTTCCACCATTTTACTGAACAGCGGGTTAAACAACCAGGATATTCCATGACCAATATTACCCGCAGGAGGCCTGTAACTAATGATAATACGAAGATCAGTTCCTCTTCCTCCCAGGGCTTCCCTGAATTCAACTTTACCGGCATTTTCTATAGTGGTACCTGGAAGCGAATGCCAGGAAAGGATCACGCCAGGCTCATCTTTAACGATCTCTGCCTCCCATTTGATGGCAATAGGATTGTTGTCGGGAAATTTTGCTTCCCAATGCGATCTGGATCCGCCTGTCTCTTTAACGCTGCTCAGATGACTCATGAACAGTGGAAGGTTCTCGAGTTTTCTCCATACCGCGTACACTTCATCTTTTGGCTTGTTTACCGTAAGATGCGTACGAATATTCACTGCGGTAGTTTTAGCGCCATCCACGCCCATATTACGATAAACAGGGCATAATCCCGAAACGCCACGATACATCAACCCATAACCTACCGCCGCCCTTGAAAGCGACTTGACAGGGCTTTTCCTTAATCTTTTAAATCCACTGTAGATCAGTAATGCGCCGATCCCTATAGATATCGCTCTTTCGAGTTGGCTGATGTTTTCGAAATGCATGTCATGCTCCTTATTGGCCGCCGCGCCCGCTAAACCGGAATGTGATATGGTATCATTCATAGTTATATGATTTTAAGGTGTATATGCTAAAACCCTGCTCGGTTGAGGAAATGCTGGAATAATAGTATTTAATATTTAATTTGTTGTACACCAGTATTTTAGAATCCAGGTATTAAAGCAAGATGATTAAATTTGTAGAAAGGTATTTAAATTTCACCGGGCTTTGAGTATTTATATACCCATTAACATTTGTAAAATAGCAATGGCCGTCTTAATTCTTTACATATATCATGATTACATCCATTCCTAATTTGAAAAATCCAGTCGCCTCTTATTCCGCTGAATTATTGGAGAGAATATACTTGGAAGGCAGTAAGCTTTCCCTGCTTATGTTACTCGCAGGGCTACTATTTTTCACTAACGTTTCAGCTCAGCAGGCGCTTCCTCAGGCAAATAAAAAACAATTCAGCGGGCTGGAGGATTCCCTGAAGGTATTTTCCGATAGTATGATCAATGCGCTTTCGCCAATTACCCGTTTCAGGGCTGACAGCAATTTTGTACGCGGTCTTGTCAGGGCGCTAAAAGTAAAAAACTCTTTTTATTATCCTTTCGATTCCCTGGAAAGCATTTCCCGGTTATACGCTCCCGATAGCGCTTTTCGCATCTTTACCTGGCAGTTGAAAAAAGATGAATATGTGTTTCTCCAGAAAGGCGCTATTCAGATAAGGACGCCAGACGGTTCTCTTAAATTATTCCCGCTTTTTGATTATTCCATGTATTCGGCAAAACCCCAGGATTCGGTCAGGAGCAATAATAACTGGATTGGCGCAATTTATTATAAAGTGGTAT
>JBDTVL010000352.1:0-3851 GCA_040007215.1 Flavitalea sp. | reverse complement strand
ATCAAATCCGCAGTACAATATGAACCTGTCGGCATACATTTTATATTTGTCTACCAGCGCATCAAATCCTTTTCCGGTCTCGCCGGTGAGCAGAACGGTTTTAGTGATACCTGCTGCATCCATCGCTTTTACCCAGTCGGCAATTTTTGAAGCGGGCTTTGCATAGTCATGGCTATGCAGGTCGATGACGGGGTAGGAGGCTTTTTGAATATCCGTTTTCTGCACATGGTAGATAGAAACGGGGCGATAGTTTTTCAGGAGAATATCATTCTGAGCGGAGAGATGGGTTATTGCCGTACAGCAGAACAGCAAAGCTAATAGCAATGATTTTATTCGGTTCATATAGCGTTAGATTGAAGTTTTTAAATGGTTGGTTGTTGTATCTTTTCGTTTGTGCCTCTTCTATTACTTCTGTAATAATATTTTTAAGATCGAATTCATCGATTAGTCGTAGTACAGGTAGATTAGTGATCTTATCCAGTTTTCGAATAACTCTTTTTTCCAGGATTATTACCCCTGCTTCTTTTGCTTTGCCGCTAATTTCTTTTTCTGTAGGGCTATTTTTGCAATATCTTTTTGCAGCCTCACCAGTTGAGAAAGTTCTTTGCGGATAATGAGCACTGCTTCGGTAATGGAAGTTTTAAGCTGAGGATTTGTTACCGTTTCTTTTGCGAGTGTAAGTTCGTCATATTTGGTCTGCTGAAGCGTTAGCAAACTGGATACCCATAATGTATCGAAGTTTTCTCCTGAAAGAGCCGCGAGTTTTCCATTGAGTAGCGCCGCCTGCTCATGCGTATCATTAGCTCCTGCTGCATTATGATTGGAGGATCCCGAACCGGCGGAAGCCAGTTGTTCCATGGCATAGAGCATAGCGCTATTATCTTCCAGCATTTGAGTGGCCAGCTCTTTGATCTTCTCGTCGCCTCCACGATCCAGGGCTTTTTGCGAAAAGAACATGATATCCTGGTAATGCCGGATATTGGCGTTAATCAGTCGGGTATCGCTGGCAGCGGCTGCCTTGGCCGATTTTTCTGGCGCAATAGCCTGAGCTTCAGAGGAAAGAGTATCGAAAGTTATCAAACATAATAGAATACCTGTAATTAATAAGGTGGATATCCTTTTCATGGACCAATATTTAGCTGACATCTTGAATAGACAGAAATATCCGTCCATCAGTTGCTTGTTGCAAAGATAGAGGATAGTTACTCCATCTCCATGCTAAAACGTTGGGCGACATACCTCAGGAACAAACAAAAACTGGAAAAAGCGAACAGGGATTGCCAGCAGATGATCCTGGTATGGATTACTCCTCTGCGGCCTATAACCGAATCGGTAATGTAATTGTCGGACAGGTTGAACTGGATCGCGAGGATCAGCAGACATACGATGAGTATGTCCAGCAACTGGATATATGTTTTCATAGGTGGTGTTGGATTACCCTTTAAACGGGAAAAAGGCCCTGATAGTATGCTTTGAGGGGGTTAAATTGAGATCGCTCACCCTATTTTATTTTCTGTTTATTCCTTTCCTTAACAATCAAAGACAGGTTCATTTCCCTTTATACCAAGGAGCGGTTTATCACTAAAAATAAAGCCTGATCAATTCCTTTCAATGAAATATTTCCAGTGATAAAGCGTTTTTTTTCAATAATGATAGATGAATCATTGATCAAGTAGTTAATCTTATTAATTGCCATTTTTATATGCTCAGGAATTACAGCTTATTAATCTTTTTGGTCGCCATTTCGAATCTACTATCCGGGCAGATCACTATGCCCAGCTTTCAGGGGGCGGTGTATAAGCCGTCCTCGTCAGGAGGAGCTACTCTGACCACTACGGCTATTTCTTCCGTAACAGCTTCTACAGCATCGTCAGGAGGTGATATAACATTGGCCGGAGCTTCATCGGTAACCGCCAGGGGAGCATGCTGGAACACTTCCCCGATGCCTACTTTAGCTTCAGGAAACTTTACCAGTGACGGTTCCGGCACAGGCAGCTTTAGCAGTAGTATTACAGGGCTTAATGCAGGAGCCACTTACTATGTGCGCGCCTACGCCACAAACGCGTCCTCCACCGCTTATGGCGATGAGAAAAGTTTTACAACATCTCTTATTTCGATAGGCGCTACCTACCAGGGAGGAAAAGTGGCCTACCTGCTGGCATCCGGAGATCCCGGCTATGATGCCAGTACACAGCACGGACTTATTCTTACCGCAGGCGACCTGAGCTCAGGAATCAAATGGTATAATGGGAGTAATGTTACCACATCCACCTCCACAGCTTTTGGAACCGGCAGCGCTAATACTGCTGCTATTATCCTTGCCCAGGGCGCCGGGAGTTATGCCGCCCAATTATGCGACGACCTCGACCAGAATGGGTACACCGACTGGTACCTGCCAAGTAAGGACGAGTTAAATAAAATAAACTTAAGCAGGGCGTCTATTGGCGATGGCTCCCTCACAGCCTATTACTGGTCTTCTTCTGAATCCAGCTCAAGCATGGCCTGGCAGCAGAACTTCGCCGGCACAGGTACTGGTCCCACTACCCAGGTTCAGAAGTTCAAGTCGATAGCTGTATACAAAGTAAGGGCAGTGCGATCTTTTTAGTAGTTAGTAAAAGCTATTCCACCATGTTAATGAAAGGCATTGGCCAGTAGCCTCTTTATTTATTAATAAAATCAGCGGAGCGCACGTAATGGCATAATCGAAATGAATAGCTTAATATCTATGATTGTTAAAACAATGGATTTACTCTCTGGATGCGTATACCCGGCCTCGTTAGTCGTATCATCCTTGGCATTCATGGTGATGAAAACAGGATAATGATCCTTATGTGCGGCCGACCAACTTTTTAATTCCTGAACGCATTGTTTAAAGGTGAGGCAATTGCTGCGAAAGTCAATATCTGGTATAAGCATCACCTTAAAACCGGGTTCGTTTATAACGCCTCCCGTATCCGGATAGGGCGCCTGTTCTTTTACCCAGTACAGACCTTTCGGATAAGCGTATTTTCCGCCGTTAGTATCGGCATATATGTCTATTTCCAGGTTGCGCAATCCCAGGTTTAATTGATCGGCGAGGCGGGTATGACTGTAATCAATGTTTAACGGCCCCCCAGAATCTTTTTTACTCAGCATAGCAAACAACGCAGGATCGATAGCCTGCTTATAACTGTTGTGCGAGCCGATCACCTGGAAATGGTTGATGGGTAATCGGTCTTCCAGCGTTTTACAGGCTACCAAACAACATACCAGTCTTAGCATCGTGATGACAGAACTCTTATTTGGATTGCCTGGCAACCTTGAATGATTGGCATGCAGGAATGTATCTGTGGCGTTAATCAACTGGCATTTGGCAAAATAACGAAAAAGCAGCCTAATGGCGAATCTGGCGCTTCGCCATTAGCCGCTCTGCATTTACAAAAACTAACTTACCTTACCTGTCGACTTATATTATTTGCAAAACCCAAAAAATACTGATTGTGAAATATCTTTTCCTTTCCTGCCTCTTTCTTATTCAACTAACTATTCATGGACAATCTGCTAAACCTTTACGTATTATTTTGATCGGCGCTCACCCGGATGATTGCGATATGGATGGCGGAGGTACCGCCATCTTGTTTTCAAAAATGGGGTATGCGGTGAAATTCGTTTCTGTTACGAATGGCGATGCGGGTCATCAGTTATTGAAAGGAACCGCGCTGGCAAAAAGAAGACTGGCCGAAGCAAAAGAAGCGGGTAAACGTTTTGGCGTAACCTATGATGTTCTCGATAATCATGATGGCTTGCTGGTTCCCTCCATTGATGTTCGCTTACAGATCATCCGGAAGATCAGGGAATGGAATGCAGATATC
>JBDTVL010000351.1:0-3853 GCA_040007215.1 Flavitalea sp. | reverse complement strand
TCGTTCATGCCTGGGAAATCGGCTATATCGTTCAGGTATACATTCACCTTCAACACTTTTTCCATAGAAGATCCGGCGTTAACCAGTTCCTTTTCCAGTTCTTTCAGCACGGTTTCGGTATGCGCTTTAATATCTCCTGCATAATGAGCGCCTTTACCCGCTATGAAAACCATTCCGCCAAACTTGGTGGCCCCTGAAAACATGGGCACATCCTGCAGAGGCGTTACATTAAAGGCTTCTTTTTCTTCTTTTTTTTCAGAGGCCGCATTTGCCGCCAATCCTAATCCTGCCATGCCAAATGCCGAGGCGAATAATTTCTTTAATGCAAATCTTCTTTGAGTTTTCATGTTATAACTGGTTATTCAAACGTTAAAAAAAATTAGTTTTCAAAGGGTAACTGGTATAATTAATTAACATCCCACCAAAGCGGCGTGGATATTTTATCAGGTCCTCCCAACAATGGCACTGCCGCTTCTACCGCAGCGCCGTTCCTGTCTCTTTCGTAGTTGAGGAATGGCATACGTTTAATGAATGTGCCTACAGGCGAATCGGGGCTATCGGAATTAACTAAAGGATACATTTTTGGAAAACCTGATTGCCTGAAAGCAGCCCATGCTTCATGTCCTTCCGGAAATAAAGCAAGCCATTTCTGCGTGCCGATCTGCTCTCGCTGTACTGCAGGATCAGAAGAAAATTTAACAGGGATGGTAGCTACTGCAGGGGAATTGAAATATCCACCTGGGGCTGATGGAACATTAGCGCTGTTGATATAGGTACTGATAGCGGCGCCATTGGTAATACCCCATGTACGCATTGACATTTCAATGCCTGTTTCATAAAGTTCCTGGGCCGTTCCACCCATATCCCAGCCATTTAATATACCTACTGCACGAAGGAAATAAGCTTCTGCAGTGTACATAACAGTGGATGGAGTGGTAGCTGCATTTTCCGGAAGAAGATAATCGCTGGGCTGTGAGGTGTTGTCCGGATCATTCAGTGGTTTTACCATTTCATCAACGTTCATACCATTTCTAACGCCTTTGTATTGTCCTGTATTAACAGAAGGCTGCCAGAACCTGGGTAGCCGGGGATCATCATAACCCACCAGATAACTTTCCATCGTGGCGCTCATTCTGAATTCATTCCAGCCCGACTGACGGAGATAACCGTTGTAGTTAACGCCCGAGCTCAACAGGTATGCGTCATCGCTCAGGTCTGTCATAACGCCGGCTGTTACAGCGGCTTCAGCTTCTTCTTTTGCCATAGCTGGCTCCACATCGGAGATACGAACGGCAAGGCGCAAACGAAGCGTATTTGCGAATTTCACCCATTTGGTATTGTCTCCGCCAAAGATCACGTCTGCTCCTTCGTAAGAGGCTTGGTCTATATTGGCCTCCAGGTCTGCAGAGGCTTCTTTTAATTCTTTAAAAAGATCCAGGTAAATTTCCTGCTGGCTGGTATAAGGAATTACTGTGCTGTCATATCCAATATACGTATAAGGAAACGGTCCGTAATAATCTGTTGCACGATGTACGGTCCATACTTTCCAGATCCTGGCGATAGCATTCAACGCCTTTTTATCTGGTTCAGTGGTTTGATTTATGATGGTCACTAACGGCGCCATTGCTCTGAAAGTGCCAATCAGTTGTTCCTGCGCCCATTCCTGTACCACGTTATAACGATCCGTAGGATCGAAAGTGGCAGTGATGGCAGAATACTGCGCATACAGATCGGCAATAAAGCCCTGTGCGTACTGGTATTCAGCAGAACCATCGCCCGAATACATAGCCATGTATTCCGCATTGGTGAATAAACCCTTGAGATCCTCTGTTTCCAGCTTGGTGAGCCTGGTTGGATCGGTATTTATGTCTTCAAATTTTTTAGTACAGCCTGCCATGATAAGCGATGCGCCTAGCATTAAACAGTATAATAATCTTGGGGTTGATAATTTCCGGTAGTTCATTTTGAAAATTTTATCAGAATGATAAATTAAGATTTAAACCATAGTTACGGGTAGAAGGAAGCTGAGCGTATTCCAGACCGCCTCCGTTTACACCCCTGGTAATTTCAGGATCGATAGGCGCGGCTAAATCGAAGAAGAACAGGTTTCTGCCCACTACAGATATTTCCGCCTTTTTGATAAACTTGGTTTTGTTTAAAACCAGGCTGGAAATATTATAGCTGAATACCAGTTCTCTCAGCCTTGTATTGGTTCCTGAATAACTATAGAACTCACCGATAGGATATCGTCCGCCTATCAGACCAAAGTATTTCTGCGATTCTACCGAGGTGGTATTTTTGCTGCCGTCGGCATTTACGCCATCAAGCACTATTCCTCCTTCACGTCCCTGGAGCGATGCCTTGGAATGTCCGTCAGCATCTATCAGCGCCTGCGTTCCGGATATCACTACGCCGCCCTGGCGATGATCGATCAGGAAGCTTAAAGAGAAATCTTTGTACGTGAACGTGTTGGAAATGCCCAACATATATTTAGGATTGTAGTTGCCTACGAATGCGCTGGAACTGCTGGTTAATACCGGCAGACCTGCATCATCTACTAACCTTCTTCCCTGATCGTCTTTTTCCCATCCGCGTACATATACATCTCCAAAACTGCTTCCTTCGTCAACCTTGATCAGGTAAACGGCATCGCCTGCTGAAAGAATTACTGACTTCATGTTATCAGTCAGTTTTTTTACTTTATTCACATTCTTTGAATAGTTGACGCCAACTGTCCATGAAAAATTGCTTGTTTTTACTGGGGTATAATCAGCTGTTAACTCAACGCCTTTATTCTGGATCAGGCCGGCATTAATATATTTCTGGCTGAATAAGCTGGCTGGCGGAATACCGATCAGCAACAACTGGTCTTTGGTTTTGGTATCGTAGTAGGTAAAATTAAAGCCTAACCTGTTATTGAACAAACGCCAGTCAAGTCCCGCTTCAAAGGAATGGGTGATTTCCGGACGGTAAGTTCCGAGCGACTGAATTGAAGGGGTTAGAATAGCTCCACCCGATCCTACAGAGAAATAATTGCGATCCAGGTATTCTGTTCCGCCAAAGCCTGAGCTGGCATAAGTTACCCTGGCTTTTCCGTAAGTTACCCAGTCTGGCATTTTTATCATGTCTGATAAAATGGCTGATAAACCGACTGATGGATAAAAGTAAGACTGGTTGGCTTTAGGCAGCGCCGACGACCAGTCGTTGCGGGCAGTCAGATCCAGGAACAGGTAGTTCCTGTAACCAAAAGTGGTAGTAGCGTATAATGACTGAACCTGGGGACTTGTTCCATATAAGTTCTGCACCACCGGGCTTTTTGCATTGACCATAAAAAAGAAATTGGCCTTATTTAACCCATTGGCATCGGTAAATATGCTCTCATACCTGCTTTGCTGTACGGAAGCGCCTATATTTCCCGAAAGGTTGAAATCCTTTCCTATTGCATGGTTAAATGATAAAAGCGCATCAACGTTCATTCCCTGCCTCTTGGTTTCAGTCAGATCGAAAGTCGAACCAACCTGGCTGAAGTAACTGTCGGCATATACCTTATGATTATTGTTCTGAATGGTCTTATCAAGACTTCCTCGAACCTGTAAGTTCAGCCAATTGGTAAAGGTGTATTTAAGAGATACTAAACCCAGTAAACGTTCTCTCTTCTGAAAATAAAGAACCCTGTTCAATGCCCAGTAAGGGTTAAGCTGAACAGAAGATCCAGGATTCCAGTAACTCTGTTTTTCAGATCCTGTAGCGGGGTCTATATAGGAATAATCCTGCATTTCGCTCAGAGGAATGGTTACCGGCGCTCTGAATAGGGAAGGAAGCGCAAATGTTCCTCCATCTCCCGGCTGAACGC
>JBDTVL010000350.1:0-3856 GCA_040007215.1 Flavitalea sp. | reverse complement strand
GGAGCTATCTACAGCAGGTAACCGCTCCCGTTAGTATATTCCAGGGAACTAACGACTGGATCATCAGGCCGGGCAACGCGGAAAAATTAAAGCCTTTCCTGAAAAAACATGATGAATTTATCTGGATAAAGAATGGCGAACACAATAATCTGCCTGGCTTTGAGCTATTCAACCAAAAGATAGACAGCCTGCTGAAATAATTTCCTTGTTCAGGCTCCACCAGCGATCCTTTATTCTTTTTCTATTCCTCCAGAGTTACTTTGGCTTTCCCAATTTTCAACTTATAGCCAATGCCTGTTTTCAGGGCAAGATTTTCCTTTTCATGACTCACGGGAAAGCCGAAACAAACAGGAAAATCAAATTCTTTAATGCAATCGCGGATGATCTCTTCCACCGTATTTCCAAAAGGACGTTCAGTATCTTTAACATTGGTAAACCCGCCAACGATCAATGCCGCCAGTTTATTGAATTTTCCCGCCCGCTTTAACTGGAACATCATCCTGTCAATCGAATAAAGATATTCTCCAACGTCTTCAATAAATAAGATCTTTCCTTTCGTCTTGATATCCGAATCCGTGCCGATACCATGAACAAGCATAGTAAGATTACCGCCAACAAGCTCGCCTATGGCTTCTCCTTTTCTATTACAGGAGTGCGTATCGCATTGATAGTAAATTTTTTTTCCTTCCAGCGATTTTCTTAAAGACTGGAGGTATTTATTGTTATTATCCTCATCATTAAATGCGCCTGCCATGGGAGCGTGTAAAGTAGCTATACCATAATTCGAAAAAATATGCGAATGTAAAAGCGTTACATCGCTAAAGCCGATGATCCATTTAGGCTGCCTGCTGAATTTTTTAAAATCTATCAGGTCAATGATCCTGGTGAGGCCATAGCCGCCGCGGGCACAGAGTATAGCTTTCACGCCATCATCATCCAGCATCTTCTGGAAATCATTAAGCCTTTCTTCATCTGTTCCCGAAAAATAATTTTCAGAAGACGAACCCAGCGTAACGCCTGTTTTAACGATATATCCCCATCCATGCAGTTTATTAATACATGCCCTTACCTTATCGAAAGCCATATATCCCGCAGGAGAAACAATACCAATAGTATCGCCGGGATCCAGGTAAGGCGGAATGATAACCATAACAAAAAATTTCAGCGCCAGCTACAGCGCTATTAGTGATTAATTAAATTTCTTCCAGGTCGAACGAATGGTCGCTCACTTCAAGTTTATGCCTGATACCACATTTTAGGGCAAAATTATTTTTCTGATGCCCCACCGGAAAATCAAAACAAACCGGGTAGGCATATTTTTTCACCTTCTCCATCACGATATCGTACACTGTTTTACCAAATTCTTCACCTGGATCATCAGGCTTTATTTTGAAGCCGCCGATGATCAGTCCTTTTAATACAGCAAGTTTGCCGGTTCTTTTCAGGTTCCAGAACATCCTGTCAATACTGTACAGGTATTCGCCGGTATCTTCTACAAACAATACTTTTCCTGTGGTAACCAGGTCAGATTGTGTTCCTGCCAGTGTTTCTATCGTTTTCAGGTTGCCACCTACCAGTATTCCTGAAGCAATACCCTTCCTGTTGGAAAATATTGTATCGCCGCTGTATTTCATCTTTTTTCCAGTAAGCGCATCCCTTATGGAAAGAATTGTTTCTTTCTGAACAGGTTCGCCTTTTTCCCATATTTCAGGAAAGCTGTTGCACATTTTTGAATGAATGGAAGCAATGCCAAAATTACGGTTGAGATGACTGTGCAGTACTGTAATATCGCTAAAGCCAATGATCCATTTGGGATGACTGACCATCCCGGCAAAGTGGAGGCGGTCGATGATCCGTACAATGCCATAACCTCCGCGGGCGCACATGATAGCCCTTATGCCTGGATCATCCAGCATATCCTGCAGATCATCTCTTCTTTCATCATCGGTTCCACCAAATCCGAAATCGCGTTTCCCAATGGTATTGCCGATCTTCACTTTAAACCCCCATGATAATAACTGGATAATAGCAGGTTCGATATCCGGGCGGGTTATAAATCCAGCGGGAGAAGTAATGCCAATAGTGTCACCTGCGCGAAGATATCTCGGAAGGATGGCGGCGCTCTCAAGAACATCTCCATTTCCTGAAAAACCGGTCGCCGGCAACAATGCTCCGGCGCCTAATAAAGAGGAAAGAAAATTTTTACGTTTCATGAACCGGCAATTCCTTTGATGTTTATTTCTGACTAATATACAAAATACAATGTACCAATTCTTTAGATGCGCACATTCATATATTGGTATATTGGTACATTTGCATACTATACCATAAAGTAAAGAAACAAAAGAAATTTCCTGATGACCGATTTTAAAAGATATTTAGTTACTGCGGCGCTGCCTTATGCCAATGGTCCTTTGCATATCGGGCACCTTGCCGGATGTTACCTGCCTGCCGACATATACTGCCGTTACCTGCGCGCTCAAAAGCGCGATATCAAATTTGTAGGAGGCAGCGATGAACATGGCGTTCCTATTACCATCAGGGCTATGAAGGAAGGGATCACTCCCCAACAGGTGGTGGATAAATACCATGAAATGATCAAGGGCAGCCTGGAAGGAATGGGTATTTCCTTTGATATTTATTCACGTACCTCCAACCCTGTTCACCATCAAACGGCATCGGATTTTTTCAGGAAATTATATGATGATGGATTGTTTGAAGAAAAAGAAACTGAACAATATTATGATGAAACCGCTAAGCTGTTTCTCGCCGACCGCTATATTACCGGAACCTGCCCTGTTTGTGGAAACCCTAATGCTTATGGCGACCAGTGTGAACGTTGCGGATCATCCCTCAGCCCTGAACAACTGATCACCCCACGCTCAACCTTAAGCGATGCCGTGCCGGTGAAAAGAAAAACAAAACACTGGTACTTTCCTCTCCAGGATTATGAAAACTGGCTAAAGGAATGGATCATTGAAGGGCATAAAGAATGGAAGAATAACGTATACGGGCAATGTAAAAGCTGGCTGGACAATGGCCTGCAGCCCCGCGCCATGACCCGCGACAGTAATTGGGGAATAAAGGTTCCGCTGCCCGATGCAGAAGGAAAAGTTTTGTATGTCTGGTTCGACGCGCCAATAGGTTATATCAGCGCCACTAAAGAACTCACCGGTAACTGGGCCGATTACTGGTGTAAAGAAGATACCAAGCTTGTTCATTTTATTGGAAAGGATAATATCGTTTTTCATTGTATCATTTTCCCCGCCATGTTAAAAGCGCATGGAGGTTTTGTATTGCCTGAAAATGTTCCCGCCAATGAATTCCTGAATATTGAAGGACAGAAAGTTTCTACCAGCCGTAACTGGGCGGTATGGGTGAATGAATACCTGGTAGATTTTCCCGACCAGCAGGACGCGCTGCGATATGTGTTATGTAGCAATGCTCCTGAAACCAAAGACAATGACTTTACCTGGAAAGATTTCCAGGAGCGCAATAACAGCGAACTGGTAGCCATTTTTGGCAACTTCATCAACCGCGCTCTTGTGCTGATGCATAAATTATGTAATGGCAAAGTGCCTCCCCTGCATACGGCAGTGATGGATGATAAAGACCGCACGCTGATCGCCGATATTGAAAATGCGCGACCCCGTATTGAAGGCATGCTGGAACAGTTCAAATTCCGCGATGCGCTTTTCGAAGTGATCGATATGGCCCGAAAGGGTAATAAATATATGCAGGAAAAGCAGCCCTGGATCGTTGCCAGAGATCTTGAAAAAAATCCTGCCAGCCAGGCGTTGATCGATAATTGCCTGCACCTGTGCTTGCAACTTACCGCCAACCTGGCCATTTTTAT
>JBDTVL010000349.1:0-3864 GCA_040007215.1 Flavitalea sp. | reverse complement strand
CTATGGCCATCTGGAACCGAAAATAAAACGCCATACTGAATAGCAAACCAATGATCGCCAGGAAAATAAATCCAGGATGTTTTTCTTTCTTTGTTTCATATAGCAACAGCGTTCCGAAAAATACCAGCGAACAAACCGTTTCGGAAGAGTAAAGCGTTCGGGTATAAGGCAGGCACCACGAAAAATTCAACAGCAGCAATACATAGAGCAGTATCTTACGCGGACTGTTTTTAAAATAAAAAACCGCCGCCAGGTTAAATACAATAAACATGGACAGGCCCAGGAGTATACGCAATAGGGTGAGTTGGCTGTATGGATCTGTTATACCCAGGAAATTACAGCCTTCGTAGTAACCTGAAAATAAATATACCTGTAATGTTGGTCTTACAAAATGCTGCATCTCCCATACATAGGGCGCGCCGCTTTCCTTACCTAACTGATGCAGGGAGAACTCAACGATCTGGAAATGCTGATCGGCGCTGGATACGCCAATAGCGGTAATACAACTGATGAGCTGCACAACAATACCTGCAATCCATACCCATTTAATCTGTTTATCGGTCTGTATAATACGTTTTACTTCAGCAAACATTTTTATATAATAAAAGGTAAAATATCGGTTTATCGAAAGTGGCAGTCGTATTATCAGGCGCCGGAAAACTCATCTGTTTTTGGAAATGTATTCATCACTTCCATAACGATTGGCGGAGTGGGGGATGCTATCTTTCGCAAAACCGTATCCATCCAGGCGCCATCAACGGTTAAGAGGGCCAGCAATGTTCCGTCGGGGCTTTGAAATTCCTGCTGAATGGTCCAGCGTGATCCATCGGCTCTTACTTTAGCAAGTTTTGCGTTGATGATCACTTCCTGCCCCAAACGGATTTCTTTTTTAAAAACACATTCTTCCCGGAAAAGAACAGGCCCGAAATGCTGTGCGGCCATGACCTGTATAGTTAATCCGAGTTCCTGCAAAACTTCTATTCTTTGCTGCGCGGCAAGATCATAGTAAACGCTGTGCCGCAAATGAAAATTAGGATCCAGATCTGACCAACGGATCGATACGTTTTTGGTGAATATTGTCATGTAGAGATTAAGCGACAAAACTACGGCAGAATTGCGAAGAATGGCAAAGGTTATTATCTTAGCTGTCATGAACAATTCAACCTTATTCCCGATCCTTTTGTTCTGTAGCCTTTTTAGCGCCTTATATGTTACAGGACAGGCGGACTCCACCAGGCTTGATCTTGGAAGAGGGCTTGTCGTTAAAAATAATATGCAGCATATTATTATCAGAGGCGAGGACCTTCAAAGAATGCCATTCAGTTCTCTTGGAGAAGCTATCCAGGTTTACCTGAATGGCGCATACACAAATGATAAAGACATTGTGTATGTAATCGATGGCAATCTTTCTAATGATATCAACAATTACAGCGTTTATGATATTGAAAACATTACTCTCGTCCAGGATGCGCAAAGACTGCTGAATGGCGTAAATAAGGCAAAGCAGCTCGTATTGATTAGAACCAAGACTGGTTATACCAGAAAATCGGGTATAACGACCGCGGCGAGCGTTTATCTGGTTAAGCGGCGCGAAGCCGGAGCAGGAACCTGGTATCCTGAAAAATCTCCCACGCTGTTTCATCAGTACCAGGTTAATGCGCGTAAATATTTTCATAATACAGAAATAGGAGGCTCGATGAATTTTCTACGTGAAGCCTTTCCCTCACCCAGCGCTGCGAAAATAATTTCCGCCGACCCTTACCGCTTAAATCGTATATCCTTCAACTCATGGATGATCGCGTCCATCGGAAAGAAGTCTGTTTTAAATTTTAGATTCAATGCCTCTCCAATGGATAGTAGCAGAAGCCAGCTATTTCAGGCGAGAGCCGGATACGTAACAGATAATAAGGGAAAAGAAAAATATTTTAACCTCTACCCTTCAGCGCAATTATCAACGAGATTTTCAGACGCGTTAAGCAATGACCTTAACGTCAGCTATATTCATACTTCCGTAAAAGAAAATAATTCAATCCTGTCAACGGGCGATGGTCCGCCGCCCTTTACAAACGCTGCCTTCGAAAAAAACTACTCAAGACAAAGCCATCTGCTGTTCCGGGATAATATAAGCTACCAAAAAAGCTTGAGGGGCTTTGTAGTCAACCCAGCATTAGGAATTTTGATCCGTGAAGGAAAAAATGTCTACAGCTTTGAAAAAACGTCTTACTACAGTTCGCCCAATTCACCCCCTAATCCCGGGAGTATTTCCGGATCGTCTGAATGGTTAAACATGAAAGTTAAGGAAAGGTTTCTCACACCTTCCCTAACTATTACCTATAATAATATTCTTTCGCTGAGTGGAGGCCTGCAATTTAATCTTGCAAAAGAAGATCTTTTTCATCCGGTCATCAACAAAACAGCTCCATTTGTTTCCGCAATGTCTGATATCCTGAAAATAATTAAACCAACATCGTCTGCCTCTCTTAAGCTGTATGCCTCTTATGCCGCTTCTCAAAGCATTACTACAGTTATTTATTTCCCATCTGTGTCGTACTATATAGATGGCAATGGCAATATTGACACCATTTACTATCGCGCATCACTACACTTGGCGCTTCTCTTACCGTCTGCGAGGGGCAGCTTAATTTTTCTTTCGCCCATGAAAATAATAGTTATTACTTCACCGCTACAATTCCAGCCATCCCCAATTCAGGATATCCAAATTCCTATCTAACGGATGTTAAAGTAAAGCTGGCTACTAATCGCTTCAGCATTTTATACCGGACAAAACCCAGCAGCGATCTTCAGTACAGCGCATCGCTTTCTGTATATGGAGTTAAATCATCTTCTGAAATGGTCATTCCTTATAATCCGCGTCCTGGCATGTTTGAATCAGAATACCCTAAGCCAGGATGGTCTGGAGGATGGTCAAATCAGATATCCTGGAAAAGCATATCGACGGGCCTCAATATAATGTATTATATAAATGAACAATCAACTGTAAAAGTAGCTTCTCCTTCACCTCCTTCCTATATCAGTCAGAAAACCAATTCGTTTATACTCCAGCATATTTTCCTTGCGCATAAAATAGAAATAAGCCAAAAAGAATGCGAAATATTTGCAAGCGCCAGGAATCTTTTTCAAAACAAAAAATCCACGCTGCAGAGCGGCTATTCCGCCTATTATGGCTTAGGCTTAAAAGCTAAATTATAATCCTGTAAATGCTAAATTTATTGTAACGTTTTTAGCATTTCTTCACAATAGCTATACTGATATCATGACGGCTGCGCTCATGTTACTTTACACTCTTTTGCGTATTTTAGCGACTAAGTACTTAAAAGTAAATTAATAATCATGAAGAGAATGAAGTCAATGATTCTTATGGCAACGTTCGCGCTGACAACGATAAGCGGTTGTAAAACGAAATCTGCCGATCAGTCTAACCCGCCACTGTTGGAAGTTTCCGCAGAAAATATGGAAGGCATCGATCAATCGCAATGGTCGGATGTAAAAGAAACAGAAGGCAGGAAAATGCGTGAAGCCTTGAATAATGGGGCGGTAAAATTCACTTTACCGGCATGGTGGGGAAACACTGCAAGGCCGGCGAATGGAGAAATATTTATTATGGAGATAGATTACAAGGATGTGCTGAAAGATCCTTTTATCGTTTCCTCCTTTGGTAATTGCGAGAACAGCCTCGACAGCCTGAGCGAACTTCATCGCTTAACGGTAGAAAATAATTCTGAATGGAAAACAGCTTATATACCGGTCTCTTACGATTACCTGTATGCAGGAGAAGGTAATCCCACAGGTTCAGGCAGACAGGAATTCAGCATTCAATTGGGCGATGCAGATAAAGCTATACCC
>JBDTVL010000348.1:0-3865 GCA_040007215.1 Flavitalea sp. | reverse complement strand
GCAGTCCTTGGCATTTGGCGTAAGCGCAGCCGGATTAATATGCACAAAAATATAAACCTGTTTATTCCGGTGTTCTTCCAGTTTTTGGGTAAACCAGTTCAGGTCGGGACAAAGATATTCACCCCTTTCATCGGAGGTAGCGCCTATCAGGAAGGCTTTTTTCTTATGGGTGAAGTCGAAGTTTACCGGCATACCCCATATAGATTCCCATTCAGCTGCGGTGACCTTATCATGATTGCCCTGCGATACATAATACTTACAGGAAAGACCATCGAGCGCAAGTTTGGCGGCAGGATAATGGCTTTTATCATCATGAACAATATCCCCGTTAACTACCATAAACGTGAAAGGATCACGGTCATGATCTTCATTAATAGCGCTAACCAGTGCGGCGAAATAATTTTGATAATCAGTGCCGGGCGCGCCGGTGCGCCCGTTTGACAAGGTGAATGTGCCGGGCTCGCCATAGTGGCCATCGGAAGCTACAGCAAACCGGAACAGGATTTTCCAGCGCCGGCTTTCCGATTCCCAGTATTGGGTGGCTTTTGCAATACGCCCGTTAGCCAGCAAAATAATAGCCGGCCCTGCGAGTCGTATAAAATCTTTTCTTTTCATGTTTTATTTTAAAAGAAGCCTAAAATAAGGATTTCTGAATAATCTGAAACTGCCTTGTGAAAGAAGCAGCCAAAACAGCGATTAAACGGTCTTTAAAAAGACAACATAAGGAATTGTTAGCTTTTTTATTAAATTTACTAAGTTAACGTAGTATTAATCCTTTTGGAAGCTTCTCCTACATATAACGAAGAAAAACTGCTCGAAGACCTCAGAGCAGGCAGCGAAGCGGCTTTCACGCAGTTGTATCGCCGTTATAGCGTGCGCCTGTACTACAACATACTTGCCCTGGTAAAAAACGAATCTGCCGCAGAAGAACTTGTGCAGGAAGTATTCTCCAAAATATGGCGCAGAAGAGAAATTATCCGGATAGAAAAAAGTTTTGCCGCTTACCTGTTCATGGCGGGCAGAAACAGGGTATATGATTTTTTCCAGCAACTAGAGAAGGATAACGAACTCTACGCCAGAATAAGATCCGTTGCCGCCGAGCAGTACAGTCATATTGAAGAAGCTGTATTTGCCAGGGAAAATGCCGAATTGCTGCAGAAAGCTATTGACACGCTGCCCCCTCAACGAAGGCGGGCATTTGAATTATGCAAAATGCAGGGGCTTTCGTACCGGCAGGCCAGCGAAGAAATGGGCGTTTCGCTGTCCACTCTCAAAGATCATATGGCCAATGCTTTTGAATCTATACGGTCGTATATTTCCAAAAACCGCGAAGTAGCTGTCGGCATTATCTTTTACTGTTTATGGAACGGGCTTCAGACTGGCTGAAATAAATATTTTACCCACCAACCGATACTTTTTTTACTACTGCCGTCTTTATTAAAAGACGCATTTGGAAAATTCCCCATTCTTTGCCGATCTGTTCCAAAAATACATCGACAATAAATGCTCTGTGGAAGAAACAGATTATTTACTGTCGTTATTAAAAACAGAGGAGTATAAACAATTCGCTATTGACCTTATAGGGCGCCGGGTGGCGCAAAAAGCAGATGTTCGTAACGTCGATTTCGGCCTTGAAGAAAGACTGGAACTGCGGTTAAAAGAAATCTTTGAAGTAAAAACTCCGGTTATCCAGTTGTATGAGCCCAGGCGCAGACCGAATCGTCGCTGGGTTGCAGCTGCCGCAGTAGCTGCGCTGCTTATTGCCGGAAGTCTGTTCTTCTTCCTTCAAAAAGATAAAGATATTCAGCGCCCTTTAGCAACGCATGTTACGCCTCCTAAACCAACGGTAAGCTATATACGCCATCTTACCCTGCCAGATGGCAGTTCGGTGGTATTACATGCCGGCAGCAAACTGGAATACCCGGCTTCTTTCGAGGGGAAAACCCGCGAAGTGACCCTTTATGGCGAAGCCTATTTTGATATTTCGCATAATGCCGCATCGCCTTTTATCATCCATACCGGCAAAGTGAAGACTATCGTCCTGGGAACGGCTTTCAACATCAAAGCCGATGCAAAACATGTGATCGTTTCTGTAACCAGGGGTAAAGTGAGGGTGGAAGATGAAGTAAAAGTACTTGCCGTGTTAACGCCCGACCAGCAGATGCAGTATAATGTTCCACTGAATAAAGCCGCACAGCAGACCGTCAATGCCAATACGCTGGTAACTGACTGGACCAAAGAAGATATGGTATTCAACGGTCTTTCATTTAGAGAGATCGCCGGCCTGTTGAGCAAACGTTATGGCGTACCGGTTATTTTCAATAATGAATCGTTGAAGAACTGTAAGATCAGGGCTTCTTTTTCAGGAACGGAAACGCTTGAACAGGTAGCGAGCGTTTTATGCGGAATCAGGAATGGAAATTTCGAACAGCTTGCCGATGGAGCTATTTCGCTGAATGGCGAAGGTTGCGATCAATAAACAATACAACCCAGGATAATATATATAAACCAAAACAATCTACTATTATGATAAACGTCAACTCCACCTAACCATAATACAGGATGCGTCAAAAAAAAACCCCTCCGTCCGTGGAAAGATAGAAGGGGTAAGGTTAAGAAACATTACGAGTAACATTTAAAACCCACTGCAATTTATGCAAAAAACAACTGCTTCAGGCAAAATAACCTTTCATGCCCAGGGGTTAAGGCCTTTCATTAGTTATCAACAAATCAGGTTTTTCATGAAGGCAAGCATTTGCGCCATCTTCACCGCGCTGATCACCATCCAGTTACTTATCGCTGCTCCTGGATTTGGACAGGGTATGGAAGAAAAAGAGATCACGCTGGGCCTTCAAAAAGAAAGCCTTTCTGACGCGCTGAAAAAGATCGAGGACCTGTCGGGGTTCCGTATCGCTTATTCATTGGAAGATGTGGACAGGTATAAGGGCATCAACCTCGCAAAAGCTACTCGAACGCTGGAAAAAACACTTCAGATGGTGTTGTCCCGCACCAAACTCGATTTCCGTCGGCAGAATAATGCCATTATTATTTACCGCCACCAGAATGGCGATGAGGCAGCATTTATTTTCAGCGATGAATCGCCCGTTCCGGACACCACCATACGGGGAAAAGTATTCAATGAAAAAAATGAGCCCCTGGCATCTGCATCCGTGATGGTAAAAGGCACACAGAACGGAACTTATACCAATGAACTGGGAGATTTTGTATTAAGAAATGCCAACGAAAATGCTACGCTGGTGATCAGCGCCGTAGGCTTCATGCCTAAAGAAATTGCTGTTAATGGCCGCACCAGTATCGAGTTGCAGCTTGCCGGCAATACCACAGGCATGGATGAAGTAGTGGTTACCGCGCTTGGCATCAGCCGTAAAACAAAATCACTCTCTTATGCGACACAAACGGTAAAACCTTCTACCCTGACAGAAGCCAGGGATCCCAATAATGTATTAAACTCGCTTCAGGGTAAAGTAGCCAATGCGCTGATCACCCAAAGTTCTACAGGAGTAGGCGGAGATGCCAAGATCCTGCTGAGAGGTAATCGCTCCATTAATAGCTCCAGCGCGGCTTTAATCGTAATAGATGGTATCCCCGGAGGCCCTCCGGGTATCGTCCCCGACAATATCGAATCTATGACCGTGCTCACGGGTGCCACAGGCGCTGCGCTGTATGGTAGCGAGGCGGGTAATGGCGTGATCGTGATCACTACCAAAAAAGGGTCCAAGGATGGTGTTGTAATGAACTTTAATTCCAGCATCACAGCGGAAGGACCTTTTGCTTTACCCAAGTTTCAGAACACTTATGGACAGGGAGGAGGGGGAAATATAGGCTCCAGCATTGGAGATAGCTG
>JBDTVL010000347.1:0-3866 GCA_040007215.1 Flavitalea sp. | reverse complement strand
CACCACAAAATCATCCGGTTTGGTGCTTTTCTTTTTATTGATGATCACTTCCCTTACCTCTTTAAAATTAGTGCTCTTGAAGTTAGAAGCGTCGGGGGCCAGGATACCTTCGTAATAATATACGTGATTTTCCTTACCCAGGAGCAGCGTCAGCGCGCCTGATTCCTTGGCCTTGTTCTGTTCTTCCGGCTTGTCGGTGTCCTTTGGCAGGAACAGCTTCATTGCCGTAGGCTGGCTCATGGTAGTGGTGAAGATAAAGAAGGTGATGAGCAGGAACCCAAGATCCACCATCGGGGTAAGATCTACCCTTGTGGATTGTTTCTTGGCTTTCTTGACCCCAGGCCCCTTTTTATGTCCCCCACCGCCGCCGGTATTAATTTCTGCCATAAAAAATATTTTACGTTCGTTTACTTAATCTGTTTATTGCTCCGGGGCAGCCGCTCTCGGTCCTGTCGTTCTCTTATAAAGATCTGTTCCGGGTGGTACGCCTTCCGGATCGGTGATCATCTGGAACTTGAACAACTCATTTTTCTTCAGCGCATCCAGGATACCCTTGAAAGAAGGATACTTGGCATCGTTATCGCCTTTTAATAAAATGGTCATCTTGGTACCTCTGAATGCTGTCTGCGCAGCGCGTATCCAGACCTGTAATTCATTGTTCAGCGTATCCGTAACCGGAATACCGGTGATCTGGAGCTTCGCAATTTCTTCAGGTGTTTTCTGGAGAAAGGATTTAAGCTGGTTGAAAGGAACGCCTACATATGCTCCTGAACGCCTGAAATTTTTCTTTTCAGCGTCGGAAAGTCCGAGGGCCCTTTGTTTGTCCACCTCATTGATCACCGCGTCTTTCTCTTCCATAGCGTCGTCGGAAACGGAAAAATATACCGCTCCTTTACTGTCCATCGTGATCAGCACCACATTTTTCTGCTCGGCAGGATTAGTGGATACCGACTTCGGCGTAACAACCGCCAGCGCTTCGGCAGGTTTGAACTTGGTGGTCAATATAAAAAAGGACAGCAACAGAAAAGCCACATCACACATCGCCGTCATATCAACGGAGGTGCTTTTCCTTGGTACTTTTACTTTTGGCATGATTTACAAATTTCTGTTTCAGTTGATGAGATAACTTTTCAGCCTGTTTCCATAACGCAGCGCGTTATTTTTTTCCACCGTCGGCATTATTAACACAGACGGGGATTTCTTTATTTGTATAAAGAAGCGAAACTCTGCGTCAACGTAAAACCTGATTCATCAATACCGTAAGTGATAGAGTCAATTTTGGTAGTGAAGATATTGTACGTAATGATCGCGATAGCGGAAGTACCGATACCTAATGCCGTATTGTACAATGCTTCTGAGATACCTCTTGATAATTCTGCCGCTGCATTACCGCCGCCTTCAGCGCCCAACGCTGCGAAAGAGGTGATCATACCCAACACTGTACCTAACAGCCCTAACAGGGTAGCTACAGAAGCGATGGTTGACAGGAACACGAGGTTCTTTTCCAGCATAGGCAGTTCAAGAGCTGTAGCTTCTTCAACTTCTTTCTGGATGTTCAGCACTTTCTGATCGGTGTCCAGATCGCCTGAAGTGATCATTTCTTTGTATTTACGAAGACCTGCTTTCATTACATTACCCACGCTGCCTTTCTGCCTGTCGCACTCTGCGATAGCCTGGTCAACATTTTTGTTGGCAAGATGATACTGCACTTTACGGATGAATTCAGCGATGTTACCTGCTCCTGTTGCTTTGGAGATGGTCAGTAAACGCTCGATAACGAAAACGACAACGGTGAAAAAAGTTGCAAGAAGCAAAGGCACAATGATACCGCCTTCATACATTCTCACGAGACCGCCTTTTGGTCCTTCATGCTTTGGCCAGAAACCGCCTGATGGATCAGGATTGGTAAAGTTTCCCGGAGCGCCTAAAATAAAACGCCATACCACATAACCGGCAACTATACAAGCTACCGGAGCTACCCAGGATATTGAATTACTTTTTTTGATCGGTTGAACAGATGTGCTACTTTTCGAAACGGATGCAGCTGGTCTTGTTTCTGCCATGATTGTTTGTTTTTAGTTGTTTGAAATGTTAACCTTTAGGTAGATAAATATATAGCCTTAAATTCTACAGAAAAACTTTTTTGTAACTTTTCAAAGGAGATTTTTCAAAGGGCACACAATATAATGAATAATCAATTGTGCGCCATTAAAAGTATATCATTTCAGTTATATAACATCAACGTAAAATACTTACTTAATAAAAAAGCAAAACCGCCCTTACAGGGTTATTGCCGCTCAGCTCCACAGGAACCGCTCCTGATCGCCTTTTCCCTATCTTCGCCGCCTTAATTATTAATATTTAATTAATGTGTGCTTTACATTTGTCCCTGAAAAAACTAGCCTTTATATGCCTATGCGCCAGCTTTGCGCAACTGGCTGCCGCACAACATAAAAAAACCATTCCAGCACAGGTTCCGGTTCCCGTTATACCGCCTACCGTTACCCTTCCTCCTGCAGCGGCGCCGAAACAGGGCCCGAAGCCATATACGGAAGTGATCACGATCAAGGCGATTACCCGAAAAGGGCTGTTCACCGTGCATAAACTGGACGATAAATGGTTCTTCGAGTTCGGCGATTCGCTGCTCGGAAAGGATATCCTGGTAGTGAACCGTATTTCGAAAGCCCCGGCGAATATGCGTTCCGGCTTCTTTGGCTATGCCGGCGACGAGATCAACGAGAACGTGATCCGCTTCGAGAAAGGCCCGCTGAACAGGATCTTCATGCGCACCATCTCTTATTCTACCTATTCCGCCGATTCTACTAAACCCATGTATAAATCGGTCATGAACTCGAATGTGCAGCCTATCACCGCCGCCTTCGATATCAAGGCTTTTTCGAAAGATAGCGCCGGTATCGTGATTGATATGACCGATTTTATCAATGGCGATAATGAATCGCTGTTTTTCGCCCCCTCCTATAAAATGGCCCTGCGACTCGGCGGATTGCAGAATGATAAGTCCTATGTGCTGGATGTAAAACCCTATCCTATCAATACCGAGATCCGGACCGTAAAGACCTATTCGCGATCTTCGGCCCCCGGCGCTCCCGGCGGCTCCGGACCGGGCGGTTTCTCCACCTTCGAGCTGAACAGCTCTATGGTGCTGCTTCCCGCCATACCTATGGAGCCGCGATTCTTTGATGAAAGGGTAGCGTATTTCACTACCGAATACACCGATTTCGACACTAATCCCCAGGGCATTAAAGATATCAGCATCATCACCCGCTGGCGGCTGGAAGTTAAACCGGAAGACCTGGACAAATTCAACCGCGGCGAGCTGGTGGAACCTAAAAAGCCCATTATTTATTATATAGATCCCTCCACCCCCGCTAAATGGGCGCCCTATCTTATCCAGGGCGTTAACGACTGGCAGAAAACTTTTGAGAAAGCCGGTTTTAAAAATGCCATCATGGGTAAATTAGCGCCCACTTACAGCGAAAATGATTCCTGGAGCCTGGAAGATGCCCGCTACTCGGCTATCGTGTATAAACCTTCTGAGGTGGCCAATGCCACTGGCCCGCATGTACACGATCCGCGGAGCGGCGAGATACTGGAATCGCATATCAACTGGTACCATAACGTCATGAAACTGGCGCGCAACTGGTACATGATCCAGGCCGGGGCCATTGACCCTAAAGCCCGGAACCCGGTATTTGAAGATTCCCTGATGGGAAAACTGATCCGCTTTGTGTCGTCACATGAAATAGGGCATACGCTGGGGCTTCCGCACAATATGGGCGCCTCCTCTTCTGTACCCGTAGAAAAGCTGCGCGATAAAAAATGGGTGGAAGCCAACGGTCACACGC
>JBDTVL010000346.1:0-3876 GCA_040007215.1 Flavitalea sp. | reverse complement strand
CCGACCATCGCTATACAGGTATACTCGTGCAGGATGCCTCCTATATGGTAGCGGTGCCGAATATTGCGCCTGAAACGCCGGCATTGAAAAAGAACCCGGTATTCCTGTATTCGCAGGACAGGTTTCAGAAGCCAAACCCTTTTCACCCCGATATCACCATAGATATTTCTGATGTTTATGAACAGAAAGTATTTGCTCTTGATGCGCATGTTTCGCAGGTTTATGAATGGTTGCCCTGGATCGGCCATTATGAGGAAAAGGTGCCGGCAGATGCCGCCGCAAGGAAAAAATGGTTGTATGGTTTCTCGCATGTGGAGATCATTCCTGCGGTTAGAGCCTCGCTGGAGAAATGGTATGGCAAGGAAAGAGCCGATAAAGTAACCGATGCGGAATCATTTGAAATATGCGAGTATGGCGAACAGCCCGATGACGAGCAAAGGAAAATATTATTCCCTATGCTGGGAAAATAAATCAAGAATGCTACCATAGCTATTTTAAAAACACCATATGCATAACAAAACAGTTTTGATTACGGGAAGCGCCAGCGGTATTGGTTTAGGAATGGCAAGAACTTTTGCCGCAGCAGGCTATTCTGTTATATTTCATGGATTAGAAAAAGAAGGCCCTGTGATTGCAGCGGAAATTGCCGCGCAGTATGCTATAGAGCATGCTTTCTTTGCCTCAAATCTGCTGGATGCCAAAGGGCTGAAATATATGGTGGATCAGTCTGCTGAACGTTTTGGCGGCATTGATGTTTTGATCAATAATGCCGGCATTCAATTTGTTTCGCCGGTAGAAGATTTTCCTGAAGACAAGTGGAATGATGTCCTTGCCGTAAACCTGACCGCTCCGTTTCACCTGATCAAAGCCGTATGGCCCTATATGAAAAAGAATAATTACGGCAGGATCATCAATATTGCCTCAGCGCATGGGTTATTTGCCTCTGAAAATAAAAGTGCTTATGTCGCATCCAAACACGGTATTATCGGGTTAACAAAAACTGTTGCGCTGGAAGGCGCTCCTTTCCATATTACCTGTAATGCTATTTGCCCTGGGTATGTAAAAACGCCATTACTGCAAAAGCAGATCACCGATAAGGCGCAATTGTATAACCTTTCAGAAGAAGAAAGCGCAGAGAAATATTTTCTATTCAAACATGCAGTAAAAGAATTTGTTACTCCCCAGGCTATTGCAGATATGGCTATGTTGCTGGCATCGCCAGGAGCGAATACCATAACAGGCGCATCTCTTTCTGTTGATGCCGGCTGGTCGGCGCAATGATATTTTGTGCCAGAGAAATAAATAATGTCAATCCTGTTCTATCTGCCATTCGCCCTTAGAACGACAATGTCTTTCTTTACCCTGTCATTATAAGTTTTCTTAACGATATAATGCCATTCTTTCTCCGCAACGTCTACGAAGAACACCTCGCCGAACTTATGATTCTGAACTGCATCCTGGAATTCTTTGGGAAACATCAGCTCGCCAAAAAACCAGTCGGTATCGCCATGTGTGGTATTTCCATCCATGGTGTATTGATCAGACAACTGCTCAAAAGAAGCGCCTGCAGAAGCTTTTTGCAGGATAAGCTTTTTAAGACTGTCAACTTCAGATTTAGATAAAGATGTTCCATCGAGGAAAATATAGTTGGCGCGGTAATCTACGGTGTCGGATGATTCTATGACTTTATATGTAACATAACCCACAGAAAAGATATCGCCTTTTTTCTGTCTCAATAATCTCTTTTCAATAAGAGAACTATCTTTTCCGGCCGACAATTTAAGGAAGGCGGGTTTCAGTTCTGCGTTGGCATCGATGAATTGCTGCGCCTGCTGAATAGTGTTGATCTTCTGAAATTTTTCGTTCACGGTTAATTGCGCAAATAGGGGCGCTGAAAAGAGCAGGAATATTATTGCGAGGCTATTTCTCATACTTTATTTTTAGGCTGTTTGAAGGTAAACAAATTGATTCCCTTTCGGGTTTTAGTTGTCAGAAATATAGACATGAAGATACTCTTTTTACAGAGTATCTAAGCTGTCCTCAGAGGGAGCTGACGTGCAATAAATTGTTAATTAACAAGGATAATGAAATGTTTGAGCGTCAATGGTATATGCTCATAAATTCTTTTTTATACTGGTTTGGTTTCTTCAGCATGATCTCCTTAAACTGTTTATTAAAGCCGCAGTCGTAACAGATCTGTGCAATCGATTCATCTGTTTCCGTCAGCATTTTGCAGGCATGCTTTATTCTTATCTCCGAAATAAATTTCGAAAAAGGCTTATTGTTTTTCATGGTAAAATACCTGCTGAAAGAAGTAGGCGTCATGTGCAGCAGGGCGGCAAGATCTTCCAGCGCCACTTTTTTGCGGAAGTTTTGAAAGGCATATTCATACACTTTGTTTAAACGATCTGCTTTCTGCTGGTCGAAAGCATCTTCGTAGGCTTTAGATGAAATAAAATGATATTCCTTCATGCCAGCCAGCAATTCGAGGATATGTAATAACTGCATCACACTGGAAATACCCTTCAGGTGAACAAGCCCCTCCATCAGGTCAATAACCTCCTGTTTTTTATCTCCATAAAAATTCAATCCACGCATGGATTTTATAAACAGCTTTTTTAAAGCCAGCATTTCTTCTTTTTCGAGGATATGATCGCCTAGGAAATTCTCGTTCAGGTAAATAACAATCCCATTAGTTGTAGAAGAACTTTTCCTGCTGAAGTAAATATCATCGCTGCGCCATACATGCGGTAAGTGCGGGCCGGTCAGGATCAGTTCTCCCGGCCGGAATGACTTGATGCTATCGCCAATAAAACGAGTGCCTGTACCTTCCAACACTACAAAAAGCTGGTATTCGGAATGCGCATGCCATACCGGGTCAAAATGTTTTTCTTCCAGGCGACGGATGGTGAAGATCCGGGTCAGGGGAATGCCCGATTTGTGCAGCTTTGTTTTCAAAATCGCTTAAGTTGTCGTTATATAGGGAAATTATGCAATTTTAATGATATAATACAGTCGGATTTGGATAAAATTCGGATAGGGTTAGGGTTTTAAATTCAGGACATTCGTATGGTTGATAGTAACGATTTAAGCATTTGCAATGAATAAGAATATCTTACTGGCGCTGATGCCAGCCCTTTTTTTTATTTCATCCGCTACATTTCATACCCGGGATAAACCCCGCCGCCTGGAAATATTATTTCTCGGTCATACTAATAACGGAGTGCATAATTCAGAGCGACTCGCAGATATTTTCACGAAGGAATATTTTAAAGAGGGTATCAACATCACTTTTACAACCAGCCCGGATGATTTGAATGAAGACAATCTTAATAAATATGACGGACTGATCGTATATGCTAATCATGATACTATAAGCCGTTCGCAGAAAAAGGCATTACTCGGATTTGTTCGTGGAGGCAAAGGCTTTATACCGATTCATTGCGCATCGTATTGCTTTCGTAATTCCGATGAAGTAGTGGAAATGATAGGCGGGCAGTTTAAATCGCATGGATACGATTCTTTTCCTGCAGTTATCATACAGCCGGATCATCCCGTTATGAAAGGCATTGCCGCTTTTATAACCAAGGATGAGACTTATCTGCATCATAAGCTCAGCGCCAACATCCAGGTATTGACAGAAAGAGTAGAAGGTGATCATCATGAACCTTATACCTGGGTACGACCATATGGTCAGGGCCGGGTATTTTATACGGCCTATGGGCATGATGAAAATACATTCACTAACCCTGACTTCATTAAACTGGTGCGAAATGGTATTCTCTGGGCGGTCGGCGATAAAGCGGCTACTGATCTTAAAACTTTCCAGGTAGCGGTACCGCCTAAAAGAATACGTTCCACCTTTTCGCGGTTGGT
>JBDTVL010000345.1:0-3880 GCA_040007215.1 Flavitalea sp. | reverse complement strand
ACTTCCTAATGGCTCATTGTCCTGAACACGGATAACTGCCCGGTGGTCGTCGGCGATTTTTTTACAAAGATATAATCCAAGACCCGTGCCTTTTGTAGAACGGGTTTGTTCGCTGCCAATCCGGTAGAACTTATTAAATATTTTTTTCTTTTCTTTATCCGGAATGCCTGAGCCCTCGTCGGTAACCGTCAATACCGCATGACCCTGTTCCTCTTTAAGAGAGCAGCCAATGGGTGAACGGTTGGGAGAATATTTTATAGCATTATCCAGCAGGTTATTGACCATGATCTGCAACAGCAGCTGGTCGCCTTGTAATTCTGTTTCAGGGCTGATCTCTACATTCCAGGTTCTGTCGGGAAAGCGGCTCACAAAATCGCTCACACAGCTTTTCACCAGATCGGAGAAGTCGAGATCGTCTTTATCGAACTGTTTTCCTGTTTCCAGTTGAGAGGAAACAAGGATATTACTCGCCAGGCTGTTTAATCTTTCGGTTTCCTGCAGCGTCATCTGGAGCAGCTTTTGCCGTCGCGGTTCATCGAGCAGGTGTTTCTGCAGGGTTTCGAGGTTGAGTTTGGCAATAGCTATAGGCGTTTTCAATTCGTGGGTAACCGCCATCATAAAATTTTCCTGCTGCTGGCTGAGGGAGATCTGCCTTCTTACGGCTCGATAAACAAATGCCGATACAGAAAGTATAAGTACCAGGAAAGTAACTCCCTCATAGACATACTGCGCTGTTTTACGCTTCTGCTCTTCTACCAGCGATTGATATTTTGCATCAAACTGTGAATCATCGAGTCTGATCTCGCTCAGCTTGTAATTGATCATTTGCCTGTTCTGGCTTTCCAGCTCTATAAACCACCATACCATTGCCGCAATGATATATAATAACAGGAACCAATACACTATGGTGATGATGATCAGCCGCTTTTTTTTGAACATCTTTTATGGAAGTTAACTTTAACTCTTTACTTTTTCAACGCGAATCCCTGCATTAAGAACATGCTGCAACGGGTCTTCCCTCATAATATTTTCCAGGCGGAAGCGATAAATGCCGCTTTTGCTAAGCGGAGTGCGCGTCAGTAATATCCTGTGTTCGAATATATCATCCATTCCGCTTCCCAGCCAGCCTTCGCTGTCTGTAGCTAAACGAAGGTCTACCCTTTGTTTATGAGCGCTATCGCCTGGCACAAGCGTATAGATATTCAGCCAGATATTGTTGTAACGATAAGCATCCGAATGCCTGATCACTACATAAATATTATACTCTGACAAGGTATCTGAAATGTCAAAATCAATTTCAGGTTTAAAGCTACCGTTCCATTCCTGTCCGGGAATGCTTACATTTTTTTCAAATACATCAACGCTGGTACATGCAGTAATAAGCGACATGCCGGCGATAAGCGTAAATAATAAGGTTCGTGTAATTTGTTTATAGCACATTCAGCACTTGTTCTTTTGCTTTTTCTAATTCATCTTTCATCATCACCACACATTTCTGTATGCTGGAATCATAGGCTTTAGCGCCGGTAGTGTTTATTTCCCTTCCGATCTCCTGAAGAATAAAAGATAATTTCTTTCCTTTTTCATCGCCTGCATCGCCGACAATTTCTTTAAAATAATGGCAATGATTTTTCAAACGCACCTGCTCTTCGTTCAGATCAATTTTTTCTATATAATAGATGAGTTCCTGTTCCAGGCGGTTGGGGTCATAATTTTCTTTCCCTACATTTTCTTCCAGGATCTTTACCAGCCCTTCCCTGATCCTCTGTTTGCGAAAGGGTTCCAGTTTAATGATCTCATCCTGCAGGTTCTGTATATTGGAAATGCGGAATAATAAATCTTTCTGTAATGATTTGCCTTCCTCCTCTCGATGATTGTTCAGGCTGGCGATAGCGGTAGTAATAACAGACTGGAAAACTTTCCACTCTTCATCGGTCAGCGTTTCGCCGGTAGGCGTGATCACTTCGGGAAGTTTGATAAGCGTACTCAGGATATGCGCCGGATCTAGGTTCAGCGATTTTGATAACTCGGCGATTGGCTGGTAATAAGCTTTGGCCAGCTCTGTATTGATGGTGACCGGTTTTGCGCTGCCGGATTCTTTAAGACTGATGCTGCAATCTATCGATCCCCGGTTCAGGTTACGGGATAATATACCGCGGATATCAAATTCAAAGGGTTTGAGAAAGGCTGGCATTTTCAGATTCAGCTCAAACTGTTTTCCATTAAGCGACTTGATATCTATCAGGAATGTCTTATCTCCCACCGCGCTTTCCGCCCTTCCGAACCCAGTCATAGATTTCAGCATATATATCCTTATTTAGACGGCAAGATAAACAATTACCCTCTATCCATATATCCTTTCAATTGCCGCTTTGTTTTTTTCCATGACCACTTTCCGCTTGAGACTCAGCTTGGGAGTCATTTCCCCGGTTTCTATACTCCACTCTTTTGGCAGCAGCTCGAACTTTTTGATCTGCTCAACATGATTGAAAAAGCTGTTATAGCTTTCTACCACTTCATTATACATAGCGAGCACTTTGGGATGGCGTATCAGTTCTTCCTGAGTGGCTGCCGTGATTTCGTGTTGTGTTGCCCATATGGAAAGATTGGGAAATGAAGGAACAATCAAGGCGCCAACAAATTTCTTATCTGCGCCTACGATCATGATCTGCTCCACATACACCGACTCTTTTAATTTATTTTCTATAGGAAGCGGCGCAACATATTTGCCGCCGCTGGTTTTGAACATCTCTTTTTTCCTGTCAGTTATTTTGAGGAACCTGTTTTCGGTGATCAATCCTATGTCGCCGGTATGGAACCAGCCATCGATGATAGCGTCCTGCGTAAGGTCCGCTCGTTTATAATAACCCATCATAATATTGGGGCCTCTGCAGATGATCTCTCCATCTTCGGCGATCTTCACTTCCACATCATCGATCAATGGACCTACGCTTCCAAACATTCTGTCTGCTTCTGCGTAACGGTTAACGCTGATCACGGGCGATGTTTCGGTTAATCCATATCCTTCCAGTACCGGGATCTTTGCCGCAGTGAATATCCTGATCAGTCGTACCTGGCATGCGGCGCCTCCTGATACGATACAAAGCAGGTTATTGCCCAGCCCTTCTCTCCATTTGCTGAAGATGAGTTTATTGGCCAGGGCCAACTGAAGATTGTACCAGGCTCCCTGGTTCTTGTTGACCTCAAATTTCGTAGCCAGATCATGGGCCCAGAAGAAGAGGGTTTTTTTTATGCCTTTCAGTTCAGCGCCCTTGGCCATGATCCGGTCATATACTTTTTCCAGCAGCCTCGGCACCGTAGTGAATATCGTTGGCTTTACCTCTTTCAGGTTCTCGCCAATGGTATCCATGCTTTCAGCATAATAGATCGATCCACCTCTGTAGAGGTAGAAATAGGTGATCATTCTTTCATAAATATGATTCAGGGGAAGAAAGCTCAGGGCTTTCAGGTTGCCGTCCGGCAAACAGGGAATAGACGCCATCACATTACTGAGAATGTTTTTATGAGAAAGCATCACGCCTTTGGGGCTGCCTGTTGTTCCCGAAGTATAGATGATGGTGGCCAGATCTTCATATTGTATGCTGTCAGAAATTTGTTTAATCCGCTGTTTCATCTGTTCATCGGGGTCGGCCAGCATCTCTTTCCAGTTTGTAGCGCCCGGCACCTGTTCAAAAGTGTAGATAGCCTGTATGGAAGGAACCTTATTTTTAATGCTTAATGCCTTCTGATAATTTTCTTCATCATTCACGAACATTATTTTTACGCCGGCATCCTTCATCACAAACTCCAGCTCCGCCACATGGATAGTAGGATAAACAGGCGTTAATACCGCGCCTACACGCTGCACGGCAAAATCGAG
>JBDTVL010000344.1:0-3882 GCA_040007215.1 Flavitalea sp. | reverse complement strand
TGGCTGGCAAAAGCATTCAGATCTTTAATGGCCAGATTGGCATTACCCGAACGGACATACGCTTCCGCTCTGTTCAGCAAAGCCTCTTCAGCTGTAAACAACGGAATAGTGTTGAAAGGCTGGCCCGAATTGGCATTTATACTGGTAGCTACGACATGTGTATAGAATTTTGGAATATTATACGATCGCGGACTTGATCCGTAAAGATCGTAAGTATAAGTTCCGCCGGTTACATTCCTGTTGAACAGCAATTCCACCGCTACCTGTTCTCCGATTCCGTAACGTAGCGAAGGGTAAGCGTCGCCCCAGAAAGAATCGGCTTCCTGCAATAACAGGTTACCCCTGGTAGTAGCTTTGGCATAATCTGTTTCTAGTTCATTATAAGGAAGATTGGTAAGTATAGTGTTCCAGGGTCTGATATCATTGGCCGGCGTAGCGCTCAGCGCCTGGCTGGAATAGGTGATCGTACTTCCATAATCCTGCTTGAACAGGTAAAAACGGGCGGCAAAAGCCGCGGCGGCTTTTTTATTGAAGTGAAATTTAGGCGCTTCATTATATATTTTATCATCGATCAATGGATATCCTTCTAAAAGATCTTTTTCAATCAGTTCATATACGTTGGCTACAGTGCTTCGGTCATATTGTTTGAAAATTTGTTTCTCCGGTTCCGTAACATAAGGAATACCGGGGTCGGATGCGGCCGTTGCAGGATCATATGCTTTGGCAAAAAGAGTCACCAGCATAAAATGCGCATAAGCGCGCGCCACCAGGGCTTCTCCCTTGTGCGCGGAGAGCTTGGAGGGGTAGGGCGATTTGGCAATGATCTCCAGCGCCTGGTTAGCTGCCGCTATCGCTTTATAGCAGTATACCCAATAGTTGTCAGGCCCATCCTGGTCGTCAGGTGAAATTTCCACCACCTCATATTTGTACGATTGCTGGTTGGCTTTGTTAAGACTGGAATATTGCGATCCGCTGCCTTCTTTATCTTCTGCATTGTCGGACATGGCTTCGCAAAAAAGTATATAGTTGGCATGAGGGTAAGCTGAAGTGAGTAACTGCGCTATCTGTTCGGGCGTAGTGATCACTGTTCTGTTATCAGGCTCTTTGTCGAGGTATTTGTTACAACCCGGCAGAAGAAAAATGGCTATAAATAATAATGTAGCCATTCCCGGGTAAACGGGCCAGCTTCTTCTGGAGGAGCCGCTATACTGTATGTTTGATCGCATCATCTTCGGGTTCATACTGTTTTTTTAGAAGCCAACTTTTAAAGAAGCGGTTATTTGTTTATTGATCGGCAATGCTACTCCGCCGGCATTGAAGAATTCAGGATCCTGTCCATAAAGATTAGGATCGGCATAAATTAGCCATAGATTATTGCCTACAATATTCAGCGAAGCGGCCTTGAACGGCGTTCCCTGTAACATCTTCACCGGAAGCGAATATTGCAGCGACACCGATTTAAGTCTTACAAAAGATCCATCGGCTACTCTTGTAGTGGAGTAATTGTAATTGTTATATGGGTATGCGTTTCCCGAATTAATACCAAACGTTACATAAGGATCTACGATAGAAGGAATATTGGTGATCTTTTCATCGCCTGGCAGTACCCATCTGTTGCGGAATTCATTGGGCAGCGCATCAAGATCTGAATAACCGCTGCGGAATACCGGGTTCAGCCTGATCTTATTTCCCGCCTGATAAGAAATATGTATGCCCAGCGAGAAATTCCCGTATTGAAAAGTATTGGTAAAACCGCCTACAATGGTAGGGTCAACCGGACCTTCATATTTCAGAAAATCTGTTACATCGCTTTGCAGGAATACATTGCTGCTGGTTTCTCCTTTTTCATTGGCAAACAGCGGAACGCCATCTTCATTCAATCCCGCAAAAGGAATAGAAAATAATCCCCTGACCGGGTAGCCTTTTTTAGCGCCTCCTTCCGGAATCACGAGATCGAAAATGATAGGAAAGTTCTCGGCGCTCGTTACTTTATTGGTATTATAACTGAATGTGAGGTTAGTGGCCCAACTGAATATTTTGCTAACATAAGGTTTGCCGCCAACGCTTAACTCAATACCCTGCGATTTTAAATTGGCATAGTTTGCCGCCTTCGTTAACTGGCCGCCAATACCGGATGTTCTGATGAGGTTGATCAGGTCCAGGCTTTTTCTCTGATAAACATCAACGGTTATATTCATCCTGTTCTTTAATAACCCGAGGTCGGCGCCCACATTGGTCTCAAATTTTCGTTCCCAGGTGAGGTCGGCATTTTCGAGGTTTTCAATATCTATGGCCAACTGCCTGTCGGAAAGATAAGGCCTGCTGGTTAACTGCGTGCGTAATACCGCGATGGAATTGGTAGCATTGCCGTAGTTGGCATTCAGTCCATAACTTGCACGAACGGTAAGATAACTGATGGCATTGACGTCTTTCAGGAAATCTTCCTGGTCAACATTCCATCTTCCTGCAACTGTCCATGAATTGAGCCATCTGGATTTCTGTGATCTGCCGAGCCTGTTAGATCCATCTCTTCTTAATGTTCCTTCAATGGTATACCGCTGATTATAGGTGTATCGCAGGTTGCC
This sequence comes from Flavitalea sp., assembly GCA_040007215.1. Lineage (GTDB taxonomy): Bacteria > Bacteroidota > Bacteroidia > Chitinophagales > Chitinophagaceae > Flavitalea. Next base: position 1,297 of record JBDTVL010000344.1, on the reverse strand, counting down.
GAAATACCCTACGAACCTTTCATATTCATTGCCGAGTCCATAATATTGAAGGCTGTTCTCCACAAATTGTTTTATGATCCGATAGTCGACAAATGGAATACCCCCATTTTCGTACTGGTAGCCAAACCCTGTATTGTTAGCGTTCCTGCGGTCGGAATATTTTACTTCCTGTCCTATAAGACCCTGTAACTGGTGAACGTCCCGGAAGGTTTTATTCAGCGATAATGTATTCCTGAAAGTGTAATTACGAAGTTCATCCTCCTGGCGATTGTAAAATCCGCCATAAGGTAATACTACGATCGGAATGCCTTCGGGGTTGTCCGGATCGCGATAAAGGAATTTATTCGCTTCGGCAATAGTAGAATTTGGCGCTGCGCGATAGGCATTTGCCTGGTTGGAGTTTTCGGTGATCTGGTGTTCCTTGGAAGCTTTTACATAGCGAATGGAACCGATAAAGTTGTAGTTGAGCCAGGGAGTGATCTTATATTGCGCATCGCCGGTTAAACTGATATCCATTACATTAAGCGAGATATAATTATTCTTTGCCTCATTCAGGATATTGAATGCGGTATAATTTCTCCGGAAATATTCATATTCTCCTTTGTCGTTATAAGCGGTCAGCACCCTGCTGGTATTAAGGGCATAACTGAAAGGATTGATATCGAAGTCGCGGTCGTAAGATCCTTCAACAGGATTGCTGATACGGCTGATGGTTCCCGGCGCTCGTTGTTGCCTTACCGATGCCGACATTTTAAATCCTCCCGAAAAACGATCGGAGAAATTATAGGTGTTGCGAACATTGGCGGTATAGCGTTTAACATTATCAGCAATGGTCCACCCCTGGTCATTAAAAAAACTGGTTGAAAAATAGGATTGCGCTTTATCTGTTCCATGCGAGAGGCTAAGGGAATGTTCCTGCGTTAACGAATTGCGGAAAAGAATATCGAACCAGTCGGTATTTACTTTAGCATATTGGCTAAGGAAAGCTTTCCTGGCTTCTTCGGTATTAGGCAGTTCAAACTGACCGGTGGCAGGATCTACTGTCTTGATCATATCCGCCATCTTTCCATATATCCCTGCATCTGCCCGGTTGGCCACGCTGGTATAATTAAGGTAACCCTTACGTTCCAGTTCGGCATATACCGATAACTGGTCGGCCGAGTTCATGATATTATAATTGGAATAGGAAGGCTTTAGCTGAACGCCAAAATTTCCTGTATAGGAGATATTGGCTGAGCCTGATTTGCCTTTTTTAGTGGTGATCACGATTACGCCATTCATAGCGCGGGCGCCATAA
>JBDTVL010000343.1:0-3884 GCA_040007215.1 Flavitalea sp. | reverse complement strand
TCATTTTCCTGGCTCCTTTAATCGGTATGGTGGTGGCCTTTGTGATAACGGTCATCATTGTCAATATCTGCCGTAAGGCCAATCCTTATAAGGCCGATAGCTGGTTTCGGCGGCTCCAGTTATTATCATCGGCCATGTTCAGCCTGGGCCATGGCGGTAATGATGCGCAAAAAGTAATGGGTATCATCGGCGCAGCCATGATCTTTTACCAGAAACAACAGGGAGTGGAACTTACCTTCAATGAATTCATTAACCAGAATATGTGGGTGCCTATAGCTAGTTTTACCGCTATCGCCATCGGCACTATGAGCGGCGGTTGGAAGATCGTTAAAACCATGGGAACCCGAATCACCAAGGTTACCCCGCTGGAAGGTGTGAGCGCTGAAACAGCCGGCGCTATAACTTTATATATAACAGAACATCTTGGTATACCTGTAAGCACCACGCATACCATCACCGGCGCTATCATCGGGGTAGGCGCCACCAAACGATTGTCGGCCGTAAGATGGGGAGTGACCATTAATCTGTTATGGGCATGGATACTCACGATACCCGTCAGCGCTATTCTCGCTGCGCTGATCTATTACATCAGCAGATTATTCTTTTGATGATTGAAAGGAAACATTCTTCAACGCTTTATTATCTAACGCTTTCTTACTACTTTGGCAGCTTAAACAGCTAATAGTAAATACGTATAAATAAATGAAAGGAATTATTCTGGCAGGAGGATCGGGCACCCGATTGCACCCTATCACTTATGCAATCAGTAAACAGATCATGCCGGTATATGATAAACCCATGATCTACTATCCATTGTCTGCGCTGCTGCTGGCTGGCATCAGTGAGATCCTGATCATTTCCACCCCTCATGACCTGCCGCAGTTTAAAAGATTATTGAGCGATGGCTCACAATGGGGCATATCCTTCACGTATGCCGAACAGGCTGTTCCCAATGGACTGGCCCAGGCTTTTGTGATTGGCGAAGAATTTATAGGGAAAGATAAAGTAGCCCTTGTACTGGGCGATAATATTTTTTACGGTGTAGGATTGGGAGCTATGCTGGCCAATAATACCGATCCCGATGGCGGTATCGTTTATGCCTACCATGTAAGCGATCCGGAAAGATATGGCGTAGTGGAATTTGACAAGGACAAAAAAGCCATTTCCATAGAAGAAAAACCTTCCACACCGAAAAGCAATTATGCCGTTCCGGGAATTTATTTTTACGATAACGAGGTGATTTCGATAGCTAAAGAGCTCAAACCCAGCGCCAGGGGCGAATATGAGATTACCGAAGTAAATAAAGAATATCTTCGCAGAGGAAAACTCACCGTATCCATTCTCGACAGGGGTACCGCCTGGCTAGATACCGGCACTTTTGATTCGCTGATGCAGGCCTCCCAGTTCGTACAGGTGATCGAACAAAGGCAGGGCATTAAGATAGCCTGTATAGAAGAGATCGCTTACCGGAAGGGTTTCATTTCAAAAGAACAACTGATCGCCATGGCCCAGCCCCTGCTGAAAAGCGGTTATGGCGAATACCTGATGAATGTGGTGAAAGAAAATTAATACTTCCATTTTAAGAAACGATAAAGATAAATTTGCAAGATGAAAAAAATTCTGGTTACAGGCGGATGCGGTTACATTGGTTCGCATACCATTGTGGATCTCGTAGAGAATGGTTTTGATGTGATCTCTGTCGATAATAACTCGCGCTCTTCAGCGCGTATCCTCGAAGGAGTAGAGAAGATCACCGGTAAAAAGATCAAGAACTACAAAGTAGACCTGTGCAATTTCGATGATACCTTCGCTATTTTCCAGGAAAATGACGATATCTCGGGCATCATTCATTTCGCCGCTTACAAAGCGGTGGGAGAATCGGTGGAACAACCGCTGATGTATTTTGAAAATAACCTGGTTTCGCTGATCAACCTGCTGAAATGCGTGAACGAATTCAATATCCCTTATTTCGTTTTCTCCTCCTCCTGCACGGTTTATGGCAACCCTGATGTGATACCGGTTACGGAACAAACGCCTCCTAAACCTGCCGAATCGCCCTATGGTTATACCAAACAGATGGGCGAACAGATCATTAATGAATTTTCAAAAGCAAATCCTTCTCAGAGCGTGCTGCTCCGGTATTTCAACCCGGTGGGCGCTCATCCAACAGCCTCTATTGGGGAACTTCCCATAGGCAAACCCGCTAATCTGGTGCCCGTGATCACCCAAACCGCTATCGGCAAACTTCCGCTGGTAACCGTGTATGGCGATGATTATCCTACCCGCGACGGCTCCTGCATAAGAGATTATATTCATGTTTGTGATATTGCGCATGCCCATACGCTGGCCATAGAATTCCTGATTGCCGGCAAATCGGAAAAACGCTGCGAAGTGTTCAACCTCGGTTCGGGCAATGGCGTTACCGTTCTGGAAGCTATCCACTCTTTTGAAGAAGTAAGCGGCGTAAAACTGAATTATACTATCGGACCCCGCCGCGCCGGCGATGTGATCGCGATCTATGCCAATAATAGTTATGCCCGCACCACACTGGGATGGGAAACAAAATATACGCTGCGCGATATGATGGCCACCGCCTGGAAATGGGAACAGCGACTTAAAGTAGATGAAAAGTTTTTTCAGAGCAAATCGGTTGATCTGAATTGATTCCATTTACTTTGCATTTTCAAAAAATAATCGCAGCATGCTAAAAGATATTCAGCCTACCGGACAAAAAGATACCAGAAGTGGATTTGGAGATGGTATAGTAGAAGCGGCCCGCAAAAACCCTAACGTTGTTGCGCTTACCGCCGACCTCGCCGGGTCGATGAAGCTGAACCAGTTCATTAAAGAATTTCCTGAAAGATTTATTCAGGTAGGAATCGCTGAAGCGAACATGATCAGCATGGCTGCAGGATTAACCATCGGCGGCAAAATTCCCTTTACCACCACCTTCGCCAATTTCTCCACCGGGCGCGTATACGACCAGATCCGTCAGTCTGTCGCCTATTCGGGCAAGAATGTAAAGATCTGCGCTTCGCATGCAGGCGTTACACTCGGCGAAGACGGCGCTACGCACCAGATCCTGGAAGATATTGGATTGATGAAAATGCTGCCGGGAATGACCGTTATCGTTCCCTGCGATTATAACCAGACAAAACTGGCCACTATAGCCATTGCTGAATATGAGGGACCGGTTTACCTGCGTTTCGGTCGCCCGGTATGGCCAATCTTTACTAATCCCGATGAACCCTTTGTGATTGGCAAGGCCCAGTTCTTTTCGGAAGGAACCGATGTATCTATTTTCGCCTGCGGCCACATGGTCTGGAAAGCTATTGAAGCCGGAAAAATACTGGAAGAACAAGGCCTCAAAGTGGAAGTAGTGAATATTCATACCATCAAACCTCTCGATACCGAAGCGGTGATCCGGTCCATCACCAAAACCCGCTGCGCGGTAACCGTGGAAGAACATAATGTGATCGGCGGATTAGGCGATGCCATTGCGCAGGTTGCGGCAAAACATTTGCCTATACCTATAGAATATGTAGGCACCCAGGATACCTTCGGCGAAAGCGGAACGCCTACTGAATTGTTGAAAAAATACGGACTGGATACGCCTGATGTGCTGAAAGCTGTTGAAAAAGTGATGAAGCGGAAATAATCAGCCTCCGATAAAGCTGCGGCGACACGCTGACGACTGGGGAAGGTGGAAAGGAGCAGCGCATAGCTAACCAGTAAGGTTAAACCCAATATGAAATTTTACTGATGGCAGTTAACCAGCATGATAGTGAATTACTTATGCAGTTCCGTGACCCCTCCACGAAAGAACAGGCCTACACCGCTATCATCCGCAAATACCAGGAAAAACTCTACTGGCATATCAGGCG
>JBDTVL010000342.1:0-3910 GCA_040007215.1 Flavitalea sp. | reverse complement strand
TGGATTTTCTGAGAGATTATTATGAGAAAACCGATACGCGTGGCGCATTTCCCAATGTGGCCTATAATCCGTATTATCTGATGAATAAGATAAAAAATACGGGTTCCAGAGATCGTATCGTCAGCTTCGTTTCTGCAAAATATCAATTTACGAACTGGTTAACCCTTATGGGCCGGACAGGTATTGATATCTATTCCGAACGCAGGAGGCAGATGTACCCGGTCGGCGCAAGGTATCCTAATACAGATGGACGATTGATAGATGAAGAATATTTTACCAAGGAAAGTAACAGCGATGTATTGCTTACTGCCAGCAAGAATAATATAGTTAAAAATTTCAACGCTTCAGTTTCAGTAGGCGCATCGATTACCAAAAGGAATTACCGCACCCAAAGCTGGGATGCCCAGGTATTTAAAATACCAGGAATCTTTGATGTAAGCAATGCGAAAAATGTATACCCCTATTATTCCAATGTAAACCGCGAAAATCAGTCTGTTTATGTTACCAGCCAGATCGGCTATAAAAATTTCGCATTCCTGGATCTTACCGGAAGAAATGACTGGTCCAGTACGCTGGGACAGAATAATTACAGCTTTTTCTATCCTTCTGTAAATGGAAGCCTGGTATTTACGGATGCCTTTAAGATAAATTCATCCGTATTAAGTTTTGGTAAGCTGCGCGCATCCTATGCAGAAGCTGGCAACGATGCATCTCCTTATTTAACCAATTCTGGCTACTCCTTTAATTCTGTTACTTACAATGGACAAAGCTCAGCATTAGGGAGCAATACCATTTCACTGTTCGATCTGAAAAATGAATTGAAGAAATCAATAGAATTCGGAGCAGACCTGAAATTTTTCCAGGACCGCATCAGTCTCGACGCAACTTATTACAAGAGCAATACGATCAACCAGATCCTTCCTATTCAAATTTCCAGCGGAAGCGGTTATACTACCAAAGTGGTCAATGCAGGTAATATTGAGAATAAGGGTATAGAATTGTCTCTTAACGTAAATCCTATCCGTGCTGCCAGCGGTTTCCGTTGGGACCTCACTTTCAACTATGCCAGGAACCGTTCAAAGGTTAAGGAACTTGCTCCAGGAGTGGAAACCTATTTACTGTACAGTTCTTATCCCAACAATATTGAAGCGAGAGTAGGGCAGGCTTTCGGCAATATTATCGGTTATGGATATAAGATAGCGCCCGACGGACAGAGAATTGTAGGTACAGATGGCGGATACATGAGAGATGATACGGTAAGAATATTAGGAAATGTTACGCCCAAATGGATCGGCGGGCTCAGTAATAATTTCTCCTACAAAGGATTTTCGCTTAATGTATTGGTAGATTTTGTACAGGGCAACCAGATCACTTCCGCCACCAAATATCAGATGGTGGCAAAAGGGATCGGGGCATTTACAACAAGTTACAGGGAACATTCGGAACCGCTTCCCGGCGTAATAGAAGTGGATAATGGCGGAAGCAAAACTTATGAGAAAAACACGATAACCGTAGATGGACAAACTGCCTGGGCAGGACGCGCCTGGGGTGAAAGAGGCGAAGAATTTGTGCTGAACGGCAGTTATGTCATGCTGCGTGAAGTTTTGTTAGGCTACACCTTTCAGCCTGCATTCATTAAAAAAACGCCATTCGCCAGTTTCAGGCTTTCTCTTGTCGGCAGAAATCTTTGGTATATCGAAGAACATATGCAGGATATGGGAATATCTCCGGAAACCAATCTTAATACATCGGCTGGCGCTACAGGCGTAGAAGCTATGAGCATGCCTACCACCCGGAGTTATGGTTTTACGCTCAATTTCACTTTTTAATAATGGCCGTATCACATCTACTAATTACACATCATGAAAAAAATTAAAAATATAATACAACTAAGCCTGCTGATTATCGCAGCGCTGATTGGCAATGGATGTACCAAGAATTTCGCCGACAAAAACACCAATCCTAAACTAATCACTGAAGAACTGATAACGCCAGAGCTTGTATTGACAGGGGTGGAAGTGAGCGCAGGGAGCGGATTAGGCTTTGCCAATGCCGATAATTATTGCGGCATGAACAACCGCGAAGACAATGCGCCATTTGAAGACTATTTCGATGATGCCGCATGGAATGCCACCTATACTGCTATAACCAATAATTTAGCGGCTATCATCAGGAAAACAGCAGACGATCCTGAACTGGTTAACAAAAAAGCAATTGCAAGGGTGTTAAAAGCCTGGATCTTTGCGCAATGCACCGATATTTATGGCGACATTCCCTATTCGGAATCCAATAAGGCGCCCGATGATGCGGTAACGCATCCGAAATATGATCTGCAGAAAGATATCTATACCGATCTTTTAAAAGAACTTAAAGAAGCTGCAACAGAACTTGATCCGGCAAAAGCCAGTTATGGTTCCGCAGATCTCCTGTACCAGGGCGATGTGACAAAATGGAAAAAATTTGCCAACTCACTCCGGCTAAGACTGGCGTTAAGAGTACGATATGCCGACGCTGAATTAGCCAAAAGCAATATAACCGACCTGGCAGAACCAGATCTGATCACCAGCCCATCCGACCAGGCATTGTTTTTCACTTCAAATGATGTTCCGGCGCATTGGAATCCCGATTATATCACCCTCGTTTCCTATGGAACCGGTCCGGAATCAAAATCCAATTTTATTGGAAAATCAGTTCTGGACATTCTTAGTAACGGAGATGCACATACGCCTCTTGATCCCAGGATTAAAATTGTCGCCGATACGGCTTATGCCGCATGGCCTTCTACGCTCAGCCCTCCTATTCCTTATTTCGGATACCGCGGTCGTCCATTGATCGGAAGCGTGCCCGTTCAGGAAAAATATCCTTATGGATATGAATCTGTTTCAAGAAGGTCCGATTTCTGGTCGGTTCCTGTTATAGAACAGCCTATCTTACGCGCATCTGAAGTGTATTTTGCGTTGGCCGAAGCCGCTTTATATAACCTGATCACTGGCGATGCAAACGCGTATTACAAAAAAGGAATAGAAGCATCGATAGCTGAATACCAGTTGTTCTATGATAGAACAAAGGGACAATTAGATAAAGTGGAAGCTATTATTCGCCCCGACTGGACATCGGGCGATATCAGCCAATATGTAGCCTTCAAACAAATGACCGATCCGGAGATTAGTAATTTTCTTGCCTCGTCCACAACAACGCTTACCGGTAGCGACGAACAACAGTTGGAGCAGATCATCAATCAAAAGATAGTGGCTCTTTTCCCCAGTGGATTAGAAGGATGGAGTGAATGGCGCAGAACAGGATATCCCAGGGTGCTTGTAGCCTCTGATGAAACAAGCGCATTACATGGCGTTTCTTACAGAAGAGGACATTACCCTTCAGGTGAAAACCTGGTCAATACCGAAAAAATCAAAGAAGCCAAAGACAGGATGGGCGGAAAAGACGAAGTGCTTAATCATGTCTGGTGGGATGCTAACCCGGATGCACCACATCAGCACTCTGGCGCCGTAGAATCGCAACCTGATCCGTGGCAGTAGAATAAGGATAATATTTTTGTCGTAATTGGCGATGAAGAAAAGCTGCCCTCAAGGGCGGCTTTTTTTAGGTTGAAAAACACCTCCAGCCATTTTAAAATTAAGCTGATAAATAATATCTATGATGAAGAAATGGAGAATAATACTAGCAGGTATTATTGTATTTACCTGTTGTATAAAACCCGCTTCCAGGCTAACCGATAAAACCCCGGTTAATGAATCTCATTATATAAAATACAACAACTTGGTCATGGCGAAACATTATATTGGCCCGATAAAGAAATAAGGCGTTGACGAAATGGGTTGATGTACATCGTTGCTATGGTATATTTAATTCCTGAATGCTATCTGCGCAATAGTTAATTTTGAGCACGTTT
>JBDTVL010000341.1:0-3919 GCA_040007215.1 Flavitalea sp. | reverse complement strand
CAATATGAAATGGCCTACAAGATGCAGATCTCTGTGCCCGAGGTGATGGATATCAACAATGAGCCCGCATACATTCATGAAATGTATGGAACCAAACCAGGAACAGAATCTTTTGCCAACAATGTGCTGCTGGCACGAAAGCTGGTGGAAAAAGGCGTTCGCTTCGTTCAGTTGTTCGACTGGGGTTGGGATACGCATGGAACGAGTAAAGAAGGCTCGCTCAATATCGGCTTCATCAATAAATGCCGATCTGTTGATAAAGCCATGACGGCGCTGATACTTGATCTTAAACAGCGCGGATTGCTGGAAGAAACTTTGGTTGTTTGGGGAGGAGAATTTGGCAGAACGCCGATGCAGGAAAACCGCGATGGCAAACAGAATATCTTCAAGGGAAGAGATCACCATGTAGAGGCTTTTACCATCTGGATGGCCGGAGGCGGTATAAAAAAAGGATTCAGCTACGGTGAAACAGATGAGATCGGCTATAGCGCCATCAGCGGAAAAGTTAAGGCATTCGATATACAGGCCACTATACTGAACCAGTTAGGGTTTGACCATGAAAAATTCACATTTCAATTCCAGGGCAGGCCATTCAGACTCACTGATGTGGAAGGTCAGGTGATCAACGATATTATTGCATGAGTTCTATAGTTGAATTTATAGGCCGTTTTCACCCGGTACTTGTACATCTGCCCATTGGAATACTGCTGCTGGGCAGCCTGTTCCTGTTATTATCCCGCAAGGAAACCTATCAATGGCTGCAACCGGCTATAGATATTACTTTATTAGCTGGGATGATCTCGGCTATTCTCTCCTGTATCAGCGGTTACCTGTTATCGCAAAGCGGCGATTACGAAGGCGACCTGGTGAACTCGCATCAATGGCTGGGTATCGGTGTAGCCGTGGTTTCCGCTATTACCTATCTCGTTCGCCGGAAAAAATATTATATACAATGGCAATGGGTTCTTGGCGCGCTGATGATCCTGCTCATCGTTATAACCGGTCACCAGGGCGGTTCATTAACGCATGGCGAAGATTACCTGACGCAACCGCTGGATGATATTTTCAGCGATAGCGCTGTTGCCCACAGAGCCCGTAAGCCTATTCCCGATATACAGCAGGCCCTGACCTATAACGATGTAATACAACCGATACTGGAAGATAAATGTTATACCTGTCACAGTGTTTCCAAACAAAAAGGAAAATTGCGGATGGATGAGCAGGCTCTTTTAATGAAGGGCGGTAAGAATGGAGAAGTAATTGTTGCCGGTAGTTCTATCGAAAGTGAAATGATCAAACGTATACTGCTTCCCCGTAATGACGAACACCACATGGCGCCAAAGGAAAAAACCCAGGTGACTGCACAGGAAACAGAACTTCTCAAATGGTGGATAGATAATGGCGCCGATTTCGTGAAAAAAGTTAAGGAGATACCACAGTCCGCAAAAGTTCTTCCTGCGCTGCTGGCGCTGCAAGCAGGTAATGAGATTAAAAAAACGATACCCGATGTTCCCGAATCGCCTATTGGAAAAGCTGACGAAACCGCATTACAGAAACTAAAAGAGGCGGCTGTATTGGTATTGCCTGTTGGCCTGAACAGTAATTACCTGTCGGCGAATTTTATTATGACGGTCGACTCCGCCGATGTTCATGCAAAGCTTTTATTGCCGGTAAAAAATCAATTGGTTTGGCTTGATCTGGGTAATACAAAGACCGGCGATGAGGCGCTGAAAACTGTTGCATTATGTTCCAGCCTTACGCGACTCCATCTCGAAAATACGCTTGTCACCGACAAAGGCATTGCATTATTATCATCGCTTAAAGAGCTTCAGTCGCTTAACCTGGTGGGTACAAAGGTTACAGCCAGCGGCCTGTCGCCTTTAAAGGATCTTAAACATCTTCAGCATATTTATTTATATCAATCGGGTATTCAGCGTTCAGATTGGGAAATGCTGAAAAAAATATTTCCGCATACTTCCCTTGATTCGGGAGGCTACCGTTTGCAGTTCCTGCCTTCCGATACTATTGAGCTTAATGAGCCAATAAAATTATAGGATGAAATTATCAGAGCTCCATGCTGATCTCATAAAAGGATTTCGCCGTATCAATAGATTCCTGGAAATAAACAGGCTTGATCACATAAGAATGAGCCCCGAGTTCAAGGCATTGCTTTTTTTCAAGATCATTTAATGAAGTAGAGAAAATGATAACGGGGATCTTTTCAAAACGGGGATCTGCTTTTAATAATTTAAGCGTTTGCGTGCCATTCATTTTTGGCATATTCAGGTCCATCACGATCAGAGAGGGAACATTGCCACTATTAAACATGTTATTGACATAAGTGAGTGCATTTTCGCCATTGGCTTCGAAATGAAGCAGGTGTTCTGCCTGGATACTTTTGAAGGCGTCGCCAATGATCTCCCTGTCATCAGGATCGTCTTCCACAAGCAGGATCTTTCTTTCCATAGTATTTATTTGGAGTAACGAGTCGGGCCTATCAGGCGCTAATCACTGAAGTTACAATTAATAACATTAGGTTTTAGCTATTACATGACAGTACATGACAGCTTTTTACCGGTATTCATTTACTTTTAGCCTTCGATTGCTCAAGCCATTTCAAAACGATTAAAGCATGCAGGCCATACTGGGAGTTATCTTTCATTTTATTGGCGGATTCGCCTCGGGAAGTTTTTATATTCCGTATAAAAAAGTGAAAGGCTGGGCCTGGGAAAGTTATTGGATAGTGGGCGGCATTTTTTCCTGGCTATTTGTCCCTTTTTTGGCTGCATTACTGACTATTCCGGGTTTTACCGATATCATCAGCAAAACAGATACATCAGTTCTTTTCTGGACCTATTTTATGGGTCTTTTATGGGGTATAGGCGGATTAACTTTTGGACTGGCTATGCGCTACCTCGGTTTGTCGCTGGGTATGTCAATAGCCCTCGGATTCTGTTCCGCCTTCGGCTCGCTTATTCCGCCTATCTATCGCGACCTGTTTACTACCGATACCGAACATACGTTTTCTGCTATGGTGCATAGCCATGGAGGCCTCATTGTACTTGCCGGCGTGGTGGTTTGCCTTACCGGTATCTTTGTTTGCGGCAAAGCAGGAATGATGAAGGAGAGAGAATTATCGTCTGAACAGAAGAAGGTTAGTATTTCGGAATTCAACCTGAACAAAGGACTTGCAGTGGCCATTGTTTCGGGCATACTGAGCGCCTGTTTCAACTTTGGTATAGAAGCAGGTAAGCCTATGGCTGCCCTGGCCATTGAAAATGGAAGTAACCCCCTGTTCCAGAATAATGTCATCTTTATGGTATTGCTTTGGGGCGGACTAACCACTAACCTTATCTGGTGTATGATCCTGAATACCCGGAATAAAACTTTTGGCGACTATACTAATAAAAAAACACCGCTGGCGGGTAATTATATTTTTGCTGCGCTGGCGGGAACAACCTGGTTCCTGCAGTTTTTTTTCTATGGTATGGGAGAAAGCAAACTGGGTAATGGCGCCAGTTCTTGGATACTGCATATGGCCTTTATTATACTGGTGTCGAGTATGTGGGGACTTATACTTCACGAATGGAAGGGCGTGAGTAAAAGAACATTAAGAACCATAATGGCCGGTATAGCGATCATCATCGCTTCGGTAATGCTGGTAGGATATGGTAATTCAATACACGATTAATACAATCTTTAATAGCTAATCAATATATTATGTCTGAAGCAACAACAAAGCAATTTAAGCATGTGAGTTACCTGTGGGATGATGCAAAGGCGGCCGCCATGAAAGGTAAAGAAGTTGACCTGCTCATCTATCGCTCCAATCTTTTGGGCGCCGATCTTCGTCTCACCAATTATGGCGGTGGCAATACTTCCTGCAGAACTATAGAGAAAGATCCTTTAACCGGTAAGG
>JBDTVL010000340.1:0-3924 GCA_040007215.1 Flavitalea sp. | reverse complement strand
AGACATCTTCATTTTTCTTCCTATTTTCTTCAATCGGGATTGAAGAAAGATATCGTTAGTTTATTTCGGGAAGCCAGGAAAGCAGGTCTTACCACTTCTTTTGACCCACAATGGGATCCATGGGAAAAATGGGATCTGGATCTGGAAAATGTATTGCCGCATGTAGACCTGTTCCTTCCGAATGAAAAAGAACTGTGCCTGCTAACGGGAATGGACACCGTGCCTGAAGCGCTTGACAAAATCCGCGGTTTTGCCAATACGGTAATTGTTAAACAAGGCAGTAAGGGTTCTGTTTGCTTTCATAAAGGTGAACTGCATGAAGAGCCTCCTTTTCTCAATGAACATGTTGTAGATTCTATTGGCGCCGGCGATAGTTTTAATGCCGGGTTCGTATATAAATTTATTCATGGCGCCCCGCTTAATGAATGCCAGCGATTTGGCAATCTTACAGGCGCTATTTCAACCACTGCCGCCGGGGGCACAACAGCCTTTTCCGACAAACAAAATCTCATTAAAAATGCTAAAGAAAGATTTGGATTCGAAGAATTTGAATATGAAGGATAAGTTAAAGGAAATGCAGCGCAATAACGCTTCGTTGCTTGCCACTAACTTTTATAATTTTGAAACTTTATGCGGAGTGCTGAAAGCCGCTTCTGCCATGCAGGAGCCGGTGATTCTTCAGCTTACGCAGAGTTCTATCGACTATATGACCCTTCCTGTTGCCGTAGCCATGGCCAGGAGCGGATTGAAAGAATATAACGTGCAGGGATGGTTGCATCTCGATCATTCATCTTCTTACGACCTGGTGGCCCGCTGCCTGGATGCAGGATTTGATTCGGTAATGATCGACGCCAGTGAAAAAAGCATGGAAGAAAATATTGAGGTTACACAAAGAGTAGTGCGTCTGGCTGAAGGCTACGATGCCAATGTAGAGGCTGAACTGGGTTATGTGGCCAAATTGGGACAGTCGACCGACAAAACAGGATTCACCGAACCCGATGAAGCCAAATTCTTTGTAGACGAAACCGGCGTCAATGCGCTGGCGGTAGCTATTGGCTCTGCGCATGGATTTTACAAAAAAGAACCCAAGCTGGATCTGGAAAGACTGGAACAGATCCATGCCATTACCAACGCAGCGCTGGTGTTGCATGGCGGATCGGGAATACCTGAGGCAACTTTAAGAGAAGCTATTAAAAGAGGTATCTGCAAGATCAACCTGGCCACTGAAATTAAAAACATTTTCATGGCTACGCTGAAAGATTGTTTTGTGAACAATGAAGAAATAGATCTGAGAAAAGTATTCCCTCCAGCTATACAGGCTGTTACCGACCTTGTAAAAGAAAAATTAAAAATAGTAAAAAACGAACCACATGCGTAATTTTTGCTTTCTGCTGATTGCTTTGCTTGTCCTGTCTATGCAATACTGCGCCCCTGCGCCGGAAAAGACCAGGTACTATACCGTTGATGACTATTCGAAAGTTCCGAAGATCGATGTGCATACGCACATCAATAATAAGGAGGGTTATTTTGCCGATATTTCCCGAAAGGATAATTTTCGCCTGGTAGATATTACGCTGGAATCGCCTGGCAACCCCACTGTTCATGAACAACAGGCTTTTGCTATTTACCAGATGAATACTTTCCCTAAGCAGATCATTTATTGCGCCGCTATAGAAACAAAAGAATGGGATAGCGCAGACTGGCAGGCGAAAACGATCGCTTTCCTGGATTCCTGCTTTAAAAATGGCGCTACTGCCGTTAAGGTATGGAAGAATATAGGTATGGACCTGAAAGATAAAGATGGCAAATTCGTGATGATCGACAATCCCAGGTTCGATACCATTATCGATTTTATAGAAAAGAATAATGCCACCCTGATCGGTCATCTCGGCGAGCCTAAGAATTGCTGGCTGCCTTTGGATCAGATGACTGTTAAGAACGACAGGGAATATTTTAAGAACCATCCCCAGTATCACATGTTCCTGCATCCTGAATTTCCTTCTTATGAAGATCAGATCAATGCCAGGGATCATATGCTGGAGAAACATCCGAACATCCGTTTTTCAGGCGCTCATTTAGCCAGTTTGGAATGGAGTCTGGAAGAACTTTCAAAAAGATTGGATAAATTTCCAAATATGGCGGTAGACATGGCCGAGCGTATTTCTCACTTGCAGTACCTGACCAAAAATGATTTCCAGAAGGTATATGATTTCTTTATCAAGTACCAGGACAGGCTGGAGTACGCCACTGATCTTGAAGTGGGCGTGGAAGATGATTCAACGGCAGAGGTAAAACGAATTCATGATACCCGTTTTGCACACTGGAAATATTTTGTCACTGATGATACCATCACCGCCCCGGAAATAGAAGGCAGTTTCAAAGCGCTGCACCTGCCTGCCGATGTGGTAGATAAAATATACAGTAAGAATGCAGAGAAATGGTTTCCTGCATTTACCAAACAATAATAAAATACGGCGGCATGAAAAGATCTGTAATGATGATTTTGACAGGTATATTCAGTGTTTCTGCGCTGCATATAATGCTGAGCTCTTTTTCTGTTAATGATGAAGAGACGATCAGGATCAGGAAAACAATCGATTTTACGATCACCGGGGATGGATCATCCGCTAACTGGTCAAAAGCCGGCTGGCATATAATTCCATCGCGTTCTTCCTCGCCGGAAAACTATACCACCAAAGTGAAAGTATTGTATTCTGCTACAGGCATGTATTTCCTGTATAGTTGCGGCGATACAAAACTTACTTCCACCATGTCGTCCGACTTCCTGGATCTGTGGAATGAAGATGTGGTAGAAGTGTTCATTCAGCCGAATGTTAAACGCCCGGTTTACCTCGAGTATGAATTATCGCCAATGAATTATGAATTACCCATTCTAATTTATAATGATTCAGGCAAGCTGAATAGCTGGATTCCTTTTCATTATAATGAAGATCAGAAAACAAGGCATGCTACCAGTGTTCAGGGCGGAGAGAAAAAAGGAGGCGCTGAAGTGAAAAGCTGGATGGGAGAATTTTTCATTCCCTATAAGATCATGAAACTGATAACCGCTGAATTTCCAAAAACTGGAACAAAGTGGAAGGGAAATTTTTTCAGGGTTGATTATGATAATGGCGGAGAGTCCTTATTCTCCTGGCGCGCTACCAGCGGTAATTTTCATGAATATAAAAAGTTTGGCGTTTTCCAGTTCGAATAGCCGCGATACCTTTACTACTTTAAAAAAAATAAAATGAAAGAAAGTACCAATGCAAGTCGTGATTTCCTGAAGAATTCTGCTGCATTACTCGGCGGCGCTTTAGTAGGAGCGGCACTTCCGGGCGAAGCGAAAGCAGATAGGGGCGATGCGGTGATCCGTATTGCGCTGATCGGTTGCGGCGACCGCGGCGCCGGAGCGGCTGCCAATGCGCTGTCTGCTCATGAAAATATTTCGCTGGTGGCAATGGCCGATGTATTCCGCGATAAGCTGGATTATACATACGACAATCTTACCAAGATCACCGATCTGAAAGGCACGATCAATGTTCCTGAGAAAAATAAATTCATAGGTTTCGACGGCTACCTGAAAGCGATAGCGCTGGCGGATGTCGTACTTCTGGTAACGCCAGCCGCTTTCAGGCCTTTACATTTTGATGCTGCGGTTAAAGCAGGCAAACATGTTTTCATGGAAAAGCCCCTGGCTATCGATGCGCCGGGCATCAGGAAAATACTGGCATCGGGCGAACTGGCCACAAAGAAAAATCTTAAAGTGCAGGTGGGTTTGCAGAACCGTTATGATCCTTCCTTTATACAAATGGTCAAACAGATAAAAGACGGCGCCATCGGGGATATTGTTTCTGCAACGGATTATTATCTTATAGGGCCGGTCAAACACATAGCCCGTGAAGCGAAACAAACAGAACTTGAATT
>JBDTVL010000339.1:0-3930 GCA_040007215.1 Flavitalea sp. | reverse complement strand
ATGTTTGTAAATATAAAAAAAATACTAAAATCAATAAAAAATATAGGGAATCATATGCCAAGATTAATGCATCCGGATACAAGAAATTAAAATCAAAAACTAAATATTCGGAGGTCCCTGAAAAAGTTAAAAACAAATACCAGGATAAAGCCGCCTTTTATGTTGAAGCGGCCAGTAAAGATTTTTTTGAAAAATGGGACAACAGGGGCTGCTGGTTCGATGATGGCCCGTATGGTTCCTATATTGGATTTAATAGATTTTTAGATCCCGGCCAATTGACGCGATGGATAACTAATCCGGAAGTGAGCAGGGCAGGCCTCAGTCATCCTTTTAACAAACAAATGGACGTTGCTCAGGTTTGTATCCGTTTATTTAAGATCACCGGTGATATGCGCTACAGGAACAGGGCCGAAAAAATCTTTTTTACCGCCAAGAGCCATTTCCAGTATTTCAATAACCATTATTGTTGGAATTATTTTGATCCGCTTACTCCGGATGATATCGATCTTCAAAGAAAAGAAAGCAGGCATTTTGTAGATGTACATCCATGGCGCTCGGGTTACCAGGCCAGCGAAGTGGAAAAAATAGTTGAAGCATACCATTATGGAATAGTCTTCGATGAACAGGATATTCAAAGGATCATTAATACAAACCTGGAGGTGATGTGGAATAAGGATAAGAAAAATCCTATGTTCATCAATTCCAATGGAAAAGGCGCCGATAATGATACAGCAGGTATTGCCGCTTTTAAAGCCGCCTATGGACACTCCACTGTTTATAAAAATGCAGGCGAGCTATGGACTGGATTACTGGATTTCAGCCAGACCATCCGCGACCTTTATGAACTTGGCCTTAATAAGGCCGATCCGATTGAAAGGATAAACTATGAAAATACCACCCTGAAAAACCCTCCGGATTTTAAGCGTAAATATGTTAAAGGGAATGTTACCGTTCCGGAACTGCACTTTACAGAATGCAAAGCCCTTAACCTGGCTGTAGCGCTGCCGCACACTATTTCTCCCAAAACAGAAAAATCAATCCTTGTTTGCCAAACAAGGATTCCTGGTCTGTTAAACATTGACGTGTATAACCAGCAAGGCAAAAAAATACAGCATTTGTATAATGGCCGGATTGCTGAAGGAATATTTATGATCACCTGGAATGGGAAAGATGGCGCAGGAAAATTAATTGGTAAAGGAAATTATACTGTCCGCTGGACCATTGCCAACGGTTACCGCGAATTTCCTGTAGTGATCCAATAACTACAACACTCATCGATGATCGCCCATAAAAAAAATCCCTGATTATAATACCGGGGATTTTTTCATGAATGTAAAAGTGCATTTTTACATCCCTCCATAAATGGCCAGGTTTCCTTTCTTTAATACATATCCTTTCCAGGAGATTAGTTTAAGATCATCTTTTTGCCAGACATGACTTCCTTCCTTGCCCATCCGCGGAAGGATAATTGAGCTGTCTGCCATAGGAAGGTATAGTTCAGCCATATCCTGGTTATCAGAGAAAATAACAAATGCAGCGCTTTTGCCCTTGTCTTTCATTTCAATAGGATCGAGCCTGGTAGCGCCTGGCGACAATAGCTGGCAACTGTTTTTAACAACTGACCATACCGTTCCGAATAAAGCCATACATCCGTGACTATCCTTACCGCAATCCATTTTTCGGAGTACAAAATTGCTGTCGAATTTGATTGCGCTTTTATCAGAGAAATCAGGCTGGCCTGATTTCTCATCTATTCTTCCATAACCTTCGCTGAATCCATCTCCCACTTTCAGGAAGGCCAGTTCCCTGGAAGATTCTATTCCTTCCGACATAAAAGTGTAATTGGCAAAAAGCGTGTCGCCATTCATCTCGCCTCTGAATGTCCCTGAATTCTTATCTTTCTGCCAAAGATTATATACCAATTCCCCGCTGGCTTTATTATCAGTGATACCAAAATGCAGTAGTACCGTATCTTTATTGCTGAATAAACCATAACAGGCGGCAGGTTCATTCAGGATAACGGGTATTACCCTATCTTCTTTTACAATTGCACGATCGTTACACGATAAAATAAAAGCGCTTACAGGCAATATGATCATAAGGCCAATGGATATTTTCATTCATCTATCTTTTAATGGTTAATGCCAAGCCGGTTATTAAGCTGAATTCATCATTTATCTACCCTGAAAGATATCTGGCAGATAACGCCAAAGCTCGATATTTTATCATCCTTGACATGCGCCTTAATATCTTTCACATACACTGAATCGATATTATGAATAGTCTTTGACACTTCTTTCACGGCGCTCCTGATCGCATCATCGATACCGATTTCAGAAGAAGAGATCACTTCAATTACTTTTACGATTGGCATAACATTCATTTTAATGGTTAAAAATGGAGAAAAAATAAACTAGTCTGTTTTCTGGTAAACAAAAACTGAATCAGGATTAACCTGGATATACAGTTTGCCAGGTTCGATTTTGTAGGCGACGGTTCGCCCGGAAATACTATTAATATAACTACTTTCAAAATCCATGTTATTACAAGACATCCTGGTGGTAATCATCTGTCCAAAATGAATTTTCTTACCAGTCACTTCCATAGAACCATGAAGCATATTGCAGCCCGAATGGCCAAATACTTTTTTTTCTGTCAGGTTTAATTCGATCTGCGGAAGACCTTTAATAAAATCAGACGCTTTTAATTTCTTCTTATTTATTTTTTGCAGTACCCATATATCATGAAGCCTGTAATCCGAAATGTATTGACCGCATCCCTTGAAGCTGGTATACTGTTTATCTGTATCATTCTTAAAGTCAATGGTAATGCTGTACTCAGTTTTTTTTCCAGACATATCATTAATACACTCCTGTTTTGCGATCTGTACTATCAGGAACCCTTTTTCAGTTTGTCCAGCATAACGGGTTACATTAGCATCCATTGCTTTAAGGCCTTCAGGAACCGGCATTTTCGTGTCGATACCCGTTAATGTTTTGAAATGAATGTCCTTGTCAAAGTTAATTTCCAGCGACCAAAACGGTTCATTACCTGAAGCCGTAAAATCAATTCCTCTTTTAAGCTTTTCGAAAAGTATATCCGGATTGATTGGTTCCATGATAAGGCTGTCGTTGGTGGCAATGGCTAAAGGCTGCGAAGCTTTGCGGGACTGATGACAACCAGCGGATACAGCCATTACTAACAGGATAAGAAAAATGAATTTCATCCCATGCAGTTTATTTTTTTGCAAATCTCATTACGGCAACATCGTCTATTAAAAAGTTAAGAACGCTGTCCTGGACAGTATATTTATTTACTTTTTGCAACATATCAAGGAAGGCTTTTTCACCTTCGCCTTCACAAGCGCTCATGGTCGAGGCATTGGGCGCTGAAATAGATATTTTATTTACCTCCATGGTAAATTTACTGGAGAATGGATTGCAGGTTGTATAGCCATTTATCTCATCCCTACTAAAGTCGAAAGATATTTCAGGCCTCTTATCAGGATACAATCCTTCGAAAGCAATCCTTCTTCCTGAAATATAGTTTAGTTGCCAGTATCCGCTAAGAGAAGCATTTTCAGTCCCCTCAACTGCAGGTTTAGGGCTATGACAGCCTGACATAAAAAAAATGATGATCAGGGAGGAGAAGAGTATTGAAAACTGTTTCATAAACAGGATTTGATTTTTTGAAGAGAAAGCATTCCTGAATCGCTGACCGCCAATACTTTCACTCCTAACAATTTTAAATAAATTATATTTAAAAGTTAAAGCAATTAATCGGCATTCAAAAAACATTTATTGTTTAAGTAACTGAACCAAAAAATCATACGAATTATTAGTTCACTGGTTCTTCCTTATATTCCGTTTCAGGTATTTCTTCTTTATCATTTTTACCAAACCTGATCTTTGGATCTTCCTGTGTTCCGGT
>JBDTVL010000338.1:0-3934 GCA_040007215.1 Flavitalea sp. | reverse complement strand
GGTCATTACTTCGCCAGAGGCGTTGGTGGTCCATTTGTCAGGGAAATCACCAATCGAATCCTGCGAAAAATCATCAAACAGCATAATTTTTTCACCCGGAATAAAATCGTATTTGCTATATGTTTTTAGGGAAGGGCTGGTTTGCGTTTGATTAGTCTGCTTCATATTGATGACCTTTTCCGGGATGTTAGTAGTATCTTTTGATTTTTTATTCCTCCTGCTGAATAATTTATCTATGCCTTTATCAATTGTTTTTTCGGCGCCTGCTTCGGCGCCCTGCTTTGCTCCTTCAGCGGCTCTCCGTTTTAAAATGTCGCCAAATTGGGAATAGGTAAAATTTGCGGTTAGCATTAGCAGGAATATTACTGAAACATACTTTTTCATAATGGATCTTTTACTGGTAAATGTTGGCCGGCATAATGCAGGCTTGCATAGTGAAACTAGCGGTAACCAGTATCCATTCCTACTGCGAATGTATGTTTGGACGACCCTGCCTGATAGATGGCGGAATACGGAATGTAAACGAGAATAGCCAGCCTGGAACCGTTTGTTCTTGATTATTGACCGCTGACGCAGCCAGGGTAGCAAGGTGTCTGCCCGCGTTTAATGGTACAGCAGATTTACTTTAAGTTTGTGCTGTATACCTGTATTATTGTTTAAATTACCCGTGTATTTCTTTAATGGCTGCGCCGTTTAATAAGTAACATATGATTACCTCCAATCGCTACAAGTATTCCTGCTATGGATTCCGGCAGGGCTTTTGGCTTATACTCCTGTTTTTAATCGTTCAGTTAACTCCTGCATATTCGCAACTGGTCAGTCCCGAACGGCCCATTGCTGCATTTCCACCGCCATGCGATACGGTAAAAGGAGAGAGCCGGAAATTATTTTTCCTCGCAAAGATCATCAAAGATTCTATTGATGAAAACAGGCTGATTCATGTACGTTCATGGTCGAGGTTTGGACTGGAATATGCCAGTAAAATGAAAATGGACTCCTTAAAAGGAGTTTTCCTTTTGTTTATCGGTAAAGCCTATACTTACTTGTACGTCCGACTCGACAGCGCTATCTTTTATTACCGCAACGCATTGCCTTATTTCCAAAACAGGCTTGATCTAAATCGCATTACGGCGCTCCGGGAAATCATGGAAGGATTCTCGGAATCGGGCAATAAAGATTCTACTTTTATTTTCCTCGACAGCGTTAAATCAATTATGGCGGCGATGCCAGATACTAGCAGAATCAGGATCCAGTTGTCCCAGGTAGTGGGAACCATTTTCAATGATTTTGGCATGTCCAGGTCGGCCATGCCATATTTTCAGTTTGCAGTTAAAGGTTGCCTTCAAAATGGCAATAAAAAAGGATTGGGAATGGCGCTGGCCAATATTGCCCTTGTATATGAAGAATTGGATAATTTTAAAAAAGCCATTAGCCATTCCCGCGAAGCTGCCGGCTACCTGACAAAGTCAAGGATGCCATATTCAATCATCCTGTCTAATCTGGGCTCGGATTATTACAATATCAATGAATTTGATTCAGCCAAATTCTTCATATCCGAGTCAAATAAAGTAGCGCAGGAACTGGAGCTGGAAGATCTGAAGGCGATAAATAATAATCTTCTGGGCAGCATTTATACGCATGAGAAAAAATTTCCGGAAGCGCTGTTATTATTGAACAAAAACCTTGTTTTTTTTGATAGCGCCCTGAACCCGACCAACCAT
The DNA here is from genome assembly GCA_040007215.1 of Flavitalea sp. Lineage (GTDB taxonomy): Bacteria > Bacteroidota > Bacteroidia > Chitinophagales > Chitinophagaceae > Flavitalea. Next base: position 2,213 of record JBDTVL010000338.1, on the reverse strand, counting down.
ATCAAAACTTTATTATTCAGGAGTGAATATGATACGGCTATTCATGATTTTTCCAGCGCTCAGAAATATGCTGAAAAGGCGCTGAGCCTTAGCCGGAAAACGAGTTTCAGGATACAGGAGGCTTTGTCTTTGCAAATTCTTTCCGCCATCAATAAGGTTACGAATAATTATCAACAGGCCTTCGCATACCAGCAGGAGCTAATGAATGTAAAAGATTCAACAGACAGGGATAGGATCGCCGCTGAACTTGACGACCTGGAAGTGTTTTATAAAACCCAGCAGAAAGAGCAACGTATTCAATCCATATTAATGGACAACAATATTAAAGACCTGAAATTGCAGAACGGAAGACGAATGAATTTTTTCTATCTCGCTGCATTTTTTATGTTATTGGTAATCCTGGCTATTATTTTTTATCAAAGAAATCTGCGCAATAAAATAAGTATGCAGAAGTTAAAGGCAGAGCTTGAAATGAAAGTGATGCGGTTGCAGATGAACCCTCATTTTATTTTTAACAGTCTTAATAGCATTGAGAACTTTATCATGATGAATGAAAAAAGGCTGGCTAGTGATTACCTGAATAAATTTGCAAGGCTGATAAGAATGATCCTTGACAGCAGTCTTATTGAACTCGCGCCAATAGCTAAGGATATGGAGGCCATTCAGTTGTATATCGATCTTGAACAATTACGGTTCAGTAATAAATTTAGCTATTCAACCTATGTAGACCCATTATTACTGAGTGGCGATTACCGCGCCCCGGCCTTACTGGTTCAGCCTTACGTGGAAAATGCTATTGTGCATGGGCTGGCGCATAGCGAAAAAATAAACCTTAATTTATCGGTTACTGCAACGCTGGAAGATGAGAAAATGAAATACGTGGTGCAGGATAATGGTATAGGAAGATCCAGGTCTAAGGAATATAACTTGCTTAATAAGCCCTATCATCAAAGCGTAGGCCTGAAGATCGCGGAACAAAGGATAAATCTCTTCAACAATAATTTCCATGGCTCCGGGTCTGTAAAGATTACAGATCTGTTTGATGATCGTGATATTCCTTCCGGAACAAAAGTGGAAATAATTATTAATACGGTATAATATGGAACCGCTGAAAGCTATATTAGTAGATGATGAACTTAGCAGCCTGCATAACCTTCGACAGAAACTTGCTGAGTTTTGTCCCGATGTGAATATTATAGCCGCTACTCAAAAACCTGAAGACGCTATAATGCTGATCAGGCAGAAGCGCCCGGATGTTGTTTTCCTGGATATTGAAATGCCAAGGATGAATGGCTTCAGGATGTTGGATGAACTGGAAGATGTCGACTTCGAAATTATTTTTACCACCGCCTATAATCATTATGCGGTTGATGCTATCAGGATCAGCGCCTTCGATTATCTTATGAAGCCGATAGCGATCAAAGAATTACAGAGAGCCGTTGAACGGTTGTCGAACAGCAGGCAAGCGCAGACACGGGATAAATTGGATGTTTTGCGACAATCATTACTGGCTGCAAAGAGCCAGGAAGAAAAGATCGCCGTTCCCACGCACGAAGGCCTCGATTTTATTCCAATAAAAAGTATTCTTCATATAGAATCGAGCTCCAATTATTCGAAAATCTTTTTTATGGAAGGCAAACCATTGCTGGTGACCAGGTTGCTGAAGGAATTTGAAGACCTTTTATTGCCCTATCATTTTTTCAGGGTTCATAACTCGCATCTTATCAATCTTAAATATATCAAGAAATATATCAGGGGAGAAGGCGGGCAGGTGATTATGCAGAATGGAGATGTTGTTGATGTATCGAGGAGAAAAAAAGATGAATTCCTGAAACTTATGAGCGGTTGAGGGTCTATTGGAGATAATATACCTGCAGGCGCAGTATACCGACTGAAATTATTTACCTCAGCCGGTATATTGCGTATAAATTAAGCAGGTATTAAAAAACAATAATTAACGAAATTTCTTATTGTTCAGTTGTGCCCAGTAGGATCACTTTACATGTTTGCTAACAACCTTTGCCAGTTCAAACATAGAGATCTGTTCTTTGCCGCCAAATAATTTTTTCAGTTTTTCGTCTGCATTGATCATTCTCCTGTTGGTTTTATCCTGGAGATTGTTCTTCTTAATATAGTCCCAGATCTTCTTAATAATTTCTGTTCTGGGCAAAGGCTTACTTCCTATCACTTCCGCTAAGGCAGGGCTGGCGGTA
>JBDTVL010000337.1:0-3948 GCA_040007215.1 Flavitalea sp. | reverse complement strand
CGCAATAGCCGTAATATTGGCAATAGTCGGCCTTCTATCTTTTCATACAATTGAAAAAAGACTTTCCAGTAAAAGGTTATTCTTTCCGGAACCTACAGGATCGGTATATATCATTATAGACAAATCGGATTATGAGTTGCAGGTATATGATGAAGAAGGTTGGTACGCTTCCTATCCCGTGGTATTTGGCAGCAAATCGCAGGATGATAAATTAATGGCAGGCGATAGAAAAACCCCTGAAGGAAACTTCAAGATCATTTCCAAGAAACCCCATAACAAATGGCACACGATGTTATTGCTGGATTATCCCACCAAAGAAAGCTGGGCTAAATTCAGGGACCGCAAAGCCAAAGGCATTATTCCCAAATCGGCCCAGATTGGCGGCGGCATCGCTATTCACGGTACCTGGCCTAACGACAATATCGTGGTTGATGATTTTACCAACTGGACCATGGGTTGCATTTCCCTTAAAAATGAAGACCTCGACGAGCTTTGCGAATTCCTGGAGCCCGGCGTAAAAGTGATCATCAGAAAATAACTTATACTTTTCCTTGCCTGATATCCTCCACTACAGAAGGATCGAGCAGCGTGGTGGTATCGCCGAGATTAGTTGTTTCGCCTTCCGCAATCTTTCTCAGGATTCTTCTCATGATCTTGCCGCTTCTGGTTTTAGGAAGCCCGGTTACAAACTGAATTTTATCGGGTCGTGCAATAGCGCCTATAATACTGGTAACGGTAGTAGCAATATCCTTACGCATCATGGGCTCATCATGAAGATGGGCGCTGCAGATCACAAAAGCATAAATGCCCTGCCCCTTGATATCATGCGGATAACCCACTACGGCGCTTTCCACTACGCCGGTATGCATGTTGATGGCATTCTCCACTTCTGCGGTGCCGATACGGTGGCCGCTTACATTCAATACATCATCCACCCTTCCGGTGATCCGGTAATTACCCTCCTCATCTCGAAGGCAGCCATCGCCGGTAAAATACAAATTATCGTAAGTGGCAAAATAATTAATGCGGCAGCGTTCATGATCGCCGTAAGTAGTGCGGAGCATGCCGGGCCAGGGGAAACGAATACAAAGATTTCCGCTCACTCCGTTGCCGGTTAGTTCCTGTCCTTTTTCATCGACCAGAACAGGCTGTATACCCGGTAAAGGAAGCGTGGCATAAGTAGGTTTGGAAGGCGTTACCCCTGCCAGGTTGGAGATGAGCACTCCCCCGGTTTCGGTTTGCCACCAGCTATCAATAATTGGACATTTCTTCTTGCCAATATTTTCATCATACCAATGCCAGGCTTCTTCATTGATCGGTTCTCCCACTGTTCCCAGTACCCGAAGCGAGCCGAGATCGTGTTTATTGACCGGATCAGTTCCGTAACTCATCAGCGATCTTAAAGCTGTTGGCGCGGTATATAAAATATTCACCCTGCGTTTTTCAATGATCTCCCAAAACCTGCCGGCATCGGGCCAGGTAGGAATGCCTTCAAACATGAGCGAGGTAGAACCTGCGCTCAGCGGGCCATAGATGATATAGGTATGCCCGGTGATCCATCCAACATCTGCTGTGCAGAAATGAATATCGCCAGGTTTAGGCTGAAATACGTTCACGAAAGTATAGTTGGCATACACCATATAACCACCGCAGGTATGCACCACCCCTTTGGGTTTACCTGTAGAGCCGGAGGTATAGAGAATGAACAGCATATCTTCCGCATCCATTTCTTCGGCGGGAAGATCGGGGTTACCCTGTTCTTCTACTTTCTGGATCTCTTCATCCCACCATACATCCCTGTCTTTTATCATGCTGACCGGCGTTTTGGTGCGGGTAAGCACAATCACTCTTTTCACAAAAGGACAGGTGATCAGGGCCTCGTCGATAATAGGTTTAAGCGCAATTTCTTTGTTGCCGCGGTAAGAGCCATCGCAGGTGATCACAAATTCTCCCTGCGCATCCTGGAGGCGGTCGGAGATGCTCCTGGCGCTGAAGCCGCCAAAGATCACAGAATGTATGGCGCCAATACGCGCGCAGGCTAGAACAGCTATCGCCAGTTCGGGAACCATGCCCATATAGATACATACCCGGTCGCCTTTTTTAATGCCATTATTCTTCAATACATTGGCAAACTGCACCACTTTAAATAAAAGCTGACTGTAGGTAAATGTGCGGACGCCTTCTTTGGGATCATTAGGTTCCCAGATCAGCGCAGGCGAATCGCCCAGTTCTGCTATATGACGGTCGAGACAGTTTTCGGTAATATTCAGTTTGCCGCCGGCAAACCATTTGATGTCGGGGGTTTTGAAATTCCAGCTTAGCGTTTTATCCCAGGGCTTTCGCCAGTAAAAATGAGCGGCTATTTCTGCCCAGAAACCTTCGGGATCGTCCACGCTTTTTTTGTAGGCATCATTGTACTGTTCTAAGGACTTCAACTGGTAAGCAGGCGTTGGCATATGGCATCAAGTTTGAAATAATCGCCTAAAATTAAGGTTAAGACATTACTTAACAGGCATTTTCCCATGAAAAATAATGTACAGGAGAACTGGTTTCGTGTACGAACCCGAAAAGAAGAGAAAAAGCTCATCTCCATTCGTGAAAATCCATTTTACACTTATCCTTCTTAACCTGCTTATGGTGAAATTGTTAAAAAAAACCAAAGGGGTTTTATAAACGCTCTGCGGAAACTATATTTGCAATAATCATGAGGAAAAATTATACCTTTTTCAGGGGCGTTTCATCGGGCAGGTTACTGTCTATTGCCCTTATGGTATTCTGCCTCACTTTCCTCACTTCACTGAATTATTTTTTATATCCTTCTTCTTCTGACACTACTGTAGTGGCCAATAATGGCTACGGTTCGGAAGATACAGATAATGGATATCCCTCTTCATCAGGAGGTCCTTCAGAAGAAAAAGCCAGTTCAGGCTTTTCCATACTGGAAGAATTCCTGCATGAAAATCACCTGGCCATCAGCTTCGCTACCATGAATAAAATTTTCCTGCATAAGGTAGCCGAAGCGCAGAAAATTGAAATGGTGCATACCGAGCTTATCTCCCCGCCTCCCAAGGCCTGAGCCGGTTACTATTGCCGTTCCTTTACTTAGCTTTTTTTATTATTGGACGATTGCCTGCCTGTTTCCGGGAAACAGTTTGCTATTCGTACAGGCATTTTATAATCCAGGGAAGCTTAACCCATAAAGGAACCATCTTTTTATATCCCATTAAAATTAACAACAGTGAAAAAAAGTCCGAATTATTTCAAGTCATTGATCTTTGACTTCCCTGCTTCGATCGTAGTGTTTCTCGTGGCATTGCCCTTATGCCTGGGAATAGCGCTGGGATCGAATGCCCCTCTATTTTCTGGAATTATCGGCGGTATAGTAGGCGGAATTGTGATTGGCTCACTTAGCGGATCACAACTGAGCGTTAGCGGACCTGCCGCCGGATTGACCGCAATAGTAGCCGTAGCCATTGGCAAACTGCAGGTATTCGACGCCTTCCTGCTGGCCGTGATGATCGGCGGCATATTGCAGATTGGCCTGGGTTTTCTTAAAGCCGGTTTATTGGGCGATTATATTCCTTCCAGCGTAATCAAAGGCATGCTGGCGGCTATAGGCATCATCCTTATCCTGAAACAACTGCCGCACCTGGTAGGTTACAATATCGACTTTGGCGGCGATGAAACCTTTCTCCAGAAAGACGGCGAGAACACCTTCTCCGAACTCATCACCTCGGCCCTGCATATCCTTCCCGGCGCCGCTATCATCGGTCTGACTTCCATACTGATACAGATCGTGTGGGATAAAGTTCTGGTCAAAAAACACAGCATCTTCAAACTTATTCCTTCTCCGCTGATCGTGGTGCTGGCAGGCGTTGGGCTCAATGAATTTTTCAGATCTTCCGCCCCCGGCCTTGCCCTGGGCGCCGATCACCTGGTCAATATACC
>JBDTVL010000336.1:0-3958 GCA_040007215.1 Flavitalea sp. | reverse complement strand
TGAGAATAAGGTATATTCCACCAGCGCTTTTGTCGGGGAAAATGGCATTACATATACAAAAGCAGTTCCGGCGTCCTGGCTGATCCTGAAATCCATCAGGGTAGCCTGTGAAGGATCAAAACGTGGAATGGAAGTTTCGATTATCCAACCCTTAAAATGCTGGAGAAGATAATACTGGTTAGGCTTCAATGGTTTTCTTTCCGGGAGAATACTACTGAAAATATATGCTGCGGCAATTTTTTTCTCGTCCACCATGATAAAGGTTTCCGATTCGTTACTCACGCAGCTTTTGATATCGCCATAAAGAACGGTGATATTGGGCTGTTCACTAATGGTTTTAAAGCAGTATTTATAAAAATCTATTCCCCTGATGAGCTTATACCGGTAAGGTGAAATATCGTGCAGCTTCGAATAACCCTCTCCGTGAAACCATAATCGCTGCCATTCTTTATAAATAATGGGTTCAAAAATACCGGGTTCTTTTTCCCAGAAACACCAGGTACGGTCATTCTTTATTTTGGGTGTTCTGTCGACCAGCAGTATTTTTTTATCGCTGAGTTTCCCCGAATCGATCATCCTCATAAGCAGGCTTAAACCCGCAGCTCCTGCTCCTGCAATGATATAATCGTATGAATTCATGAACAAACTACTTCTGGGAAGTGGCGGCGGCATATGCCTTATCTCTTTTTATTTTTTCGCGATATTTTTTGTGCACCAGCAGCATGCCGAAAGATTCACCTTCCTGCTTTTCCAGGTGTTTATGGTGCATTTTATGCGCCCACCTGATAGATCGCACATAAGTATTATCGGTGTGCGTAAACCATTTAAACCGTTGATGGATGATCACATCGTGCACCAGGAAATAAGCAAAGCCATAAGCCATTACGCCAAAACCAATCGCCTGCAGCCAATACATTTTGTCAAGCGTTCCTATAAGTATACATAGAAAACTGGGTATGGCGAATATCACAAAAAAGGCGTCGTTCTTTTCGAAGAATCCATCTTTTTTCTGGTGATGATCTTCATGGAGATACCATAAAAGTCCATGCATAATATATTTATGCGTTAACCAGGTAATAACCTCCATAATAAGGAAGGTTCCCACAAGTAAGGCTATGTAGAGTAACCAATGCATAATTATTGAGCTATTTCATAAATCAATCCAAATTTTTCTCCTGCCCATTCTTTAACCTGAGGAAAAGCAATATGGAACCAGGAAGTATATTGTAAAGGATATTTATCTAATTCCTGGCTAATTTCCAGTACGCTTTTAAAACAAAAATCCTTTACTTCTTCTTTATCTGGAACAATAGTTTCATCATAAATTCCTGTGAACACATGATCAAACTCAAATTCAGTAAGTCCGTTACTGAAGGTAGTTTTATACGTGAAAGAAAGGGCTTCCTCTATGGTTGTCGTAAACCCCATTTCTTCCTTCAATCGCCTGGATGCCGCTACCGCTGTTTCTTCACCAGGGGAAGGGTGGCTGCAGCAGGCATTAGTCCACAATCCTGGGCTATGGTATTTATTATCCGCTCTTTGCTGTAAAAGCATTTCCCCGCGACTGTTAAAAATAAAAATGCTGAATGCCCGGTGCAAAAGGGCTTTCCTGTGCGCTTCCATTTTATCCATTACCCCTATAGGTTCATCTGCCTCATTAACCAATATTACCTGTTGTGCGCTCATGATGATCAAATTAATTTCAACTGATTCTTTACCCCTGCTCTTACTAAAATTAATGCCTTTATATAATTTGGTATCCTGATCCTTTGCTGAAGTATTCTGGAAGCCTGCACCCTCTTTATCCTTTTAAATAATGAAAAATAATATTTGTAGGCTACGTATACTCCAAATCTTGCTTTCCAGGGAAGTTCCAGGATGCCTTTATAGGCCTGATAAAAATCATTTTCTATATCCTGCTCTATCTTCGATTTGTTATCCTGCGTAAAATTACTGAAATCCACGCCCGGAAAATAAATACGCGACAGGAAATTATAATCGGCATTCACATCACGCAGGAAGTTGACCTTTTGAAAAGCCGCTCCCAGCGCTCTGGCCGGTTGTTCAAGACGCAGAAATAAGGCGCTATTCCCCTCACAGAAAACATGAAGGCACATTAACCCAACTACTTCTGCGCTGCCATAAATGTATTCCTGATAACCCTTCTCATCGTACGAACATTTATTGAGATCCATTTCCATACTTTTGAAAAAGGCATCGATAAGCTTTCTGTCGATATGATATTTATTTACGGTAAGCTGGAAACTGTTTAGGATAGGATTAAGACTGATGCCAGAATCCAGAGAACGATAAGTTTCCTTTTTAAATTCTTCCAGCAATGAATTTTTGTTGAAATCATGAAAAGTGTCTACAATTTCATCCGCGAAGCGTACAATACCATAAATATTATAAATGGATTGCTGCAGGTCGGTATGCAAAAGCCGTATGGCCGATGAAAAGGAAGTGCTGTACTCTTCTGTAGTGATCCTGCTGCAACGCTGGCTCACTTTATGAAATAAGGGAAGCTGCGAGCAATCTTGCTGAGATGGCTCAACGGCGTTTTTACGTTGTGCTGGGCCTGGAAGGAGGCTTTTAATGATGTGTAAGATCATGATCGGCTTTTTTTCAAAAATGAACTGGCTACACCTGCCACAACTTCCCCGCTTATCAGGCTTGGAGGCACTCCAGGTCCTGGAACGGTTAGTTGCCCGGTGTAAAATAGGTTTTTTATTTTTTTGCTCCTACAACGGGGCTTTAAAATGGCTGTCTGCATCAGCGTATTAGCCAACCCGTATGCATTGCCTTTAAAAGAGTTATATGCCGAAATAAAATCCGAAACGGCAAACGATCTTTTATAGATAATATTTTCTTTAACCGGTTCGCCGGCATGTTTTTCAAATCTCTCCAGTATTTTTCCGAAATATGCTTCTCTTAAATCCTCATCATCTCCTTTCAGTCCCGCAGCTACAGGAATCAGGAAGAAAAGATTTTCACACCCTTCCGGCGCTGCGGCAGGATCGGACATTGAATTAACGCTTACATAGAACAAAGGTTCAGCAGGCCATGTTTTTGTTGTGTAAATTTCACTGCCATGCCTTTCAAACGATGTATCAAAGAACAGGTTATGATGCAAAACATTCTTCAATTTTCTATTGATGCCTACATAATATAACAGGCAGGAAGGAGCCATGAGCCTTTTATCCCAGTAACTTGCTGAATAACTCTGAAAATGTTCAGGAAGCAACTGTGTTTCTATAAAATGATAATCTGCGCTGCCGATTACCGCATCGGCCTCGTAAACATCTGTATCCGTGATCACTGTTTTTGCATTAATCCCGTTAAGCGTTATTCGTGTTACCGCTTCATTAAACCTGAAGCTGACGCCCAGTTCCAGGGCAAGGCTGTACATACCCTTAACAATACTGTACATTCCTCCTTCCGGATACCATGTTCCTCCAACGATATCCGCATAATTCATGAGGCTATACAGCGCCGGCGTTTTTTCTGGAAGAGCGCCCAGGAACAACACCGGAAACTCCAGTAACTGGCGGATGCGATGATGACGAAAATATTTATGTATATGTTTTTTCATAGAGGAGAAAACATCCATTCTTAAAAGCCCTTTGAAAATATCTGTATCGGCAAATTCGGCCAGCGAGAGACCTGGTTTATACGCCAGCTTCTCCATGCCTGTTCTATACTTAAATTCCGCTTCTTCGAGAAAAGCATCCAGTTGTTTATCTGCGCCTGGCTCCCAGGAGTTAAACAGTTTTTTCAGTTGTTTGAGATCTGCTGGAATATCGGTAAATCCATCCGGCCATATTACCCGGTAAGAAGGATCCAGCCTGGTAAGCGAATAATAATCTTTCACATTTTTTCCAAAGCAGGTAAAATAACGTTCAAAGACATCAGGCATCCAATACCAGCTTGGTCCCATATCGAAGATGAATCCGGATTC
>JBDTVL010000335.1:0-3970 GCA_040007215.1 Flavitalea sp. | reverse complement strand
GGAGGCCCATTGAGCAACGTAAAGATTTTCATCATTATCAACGCAAACATCATGGGGATGAACAAATATTTTTTCTGCCTGGGCAAGAGGTTGCATCACCCCATCGATGAATTCTGGTTTTGTTCCGCCGATATTGGACACCACCTTATTGTCTTTATCAAAAATGGTGACGAAACCGGTTTTTTCCTTATCCATCGTAGGCGAACGTAATACCGCCGCATACAAATGATCGCCATGAATAACCGGGCGGCATACGCAAGCGCCAGCCACTTTAATAACTTCTATCAGTTTTCCATCTAATGAAAAACGTTTGAAACAATTACGCGTTCTGTCGGTAACCAGCAGATCCGGAACAGCTCTGCGGGTATCGAGCACAATGCCATGAGCGTTATCGAGTTTTTCCGTCGCTTCGCCCTTACCTCCAAAATAACCCAACAGTTTGCCATTGGCATCATAATGGATCACATACTGCGAGCCATAACCATCGGCGATATAAAATTCGCCGTTATCCAGTACCGTGGTTTCAGTAGGAACAAAGGCTTCTTTCTTTTCATATACGCCTGTCTCTTGCGGGAAATCGACAGTAAATAGTATTCTGCCATCGATAGTTGTTTTATACACCTGGTGATTGGCGGTATCAGTAATGAACAGGAAGTCTTCGCCGCCTGCTTTATGAATGGTTAAACCATGAGCGCCCGGAAAATCATGACCCCATGAATCAAGCAGTTTCCCGGATTTATCGTAAATAAGAACATTATTATGCGTTTCATTAGTTAACAAAATGATCCTTCCCTTGCTGTCCTGCACCATTTCATGGCAATCATTAACAGGGTATTTTGCGGTATCGGCATGGCTCCATTTTGTATCCATACGGTAGGTCATACCGTTATGACCATATACCGGCCCCTTGGGCCTGGCAAAAAGGTCGCTTGCAATAATAACGCCGCCTGTTACAAGCGCGGTTTGCTGAAGGAAATCTTTTCTTTTCATATACAGGCAATTTTAAGCTTAAACAACAAATATAAACAATGTAGCAGGTAAAAGGCAAATGTAAAAGAATCCGGAAATCTTACTTTTTATCCTTAAACTGAATGTTGCTGATGGCCTGAACGCCATCGCTGTTCTTTGAAGTAATGATGGTTGCCGCAGATCTTGAACTTGCAGGCTTTGTCTATTCTTTATACGATAAAATGCGGGGAATATCCGCCTTTGCATAGTCGGAATATTTAAGAAATCAGGTTCCTAAATTTATTCACTAATAGTATAAAATAAATTTCTTTGTAATTAATTAATTATTAACTTCACGGGCACAAAAAAAGCCCTCCTAAGAATAGGACGGCCTCTAACGATTGCTTGCCATATGAAAATCTTAAATAAGTAGTTTTTCTGCTGAGTTCAGCTTACTTACGAATGTGCCTCTTTCGACTCTTGCTTCTACGATTGCCTGCTTTATGTTTCACTCGCTTTCTGATACAAATATAAGACGCTTTGATATTCCTTAGTAGTCAACTATTAAGGAATATCATTATGTCAAAAAGGACCCGGCTAAGCCAGAACCCTTTACTGTATTGGATTTGATTAGTATTTTTTAATTATGTCCAATCGTTTTTCAGATATTTTATTTCAGTTGATCCATTCCCTGGAAAAGTCAGAAAAAAGGCATTTCAAACTGTATATCAGGAGAAATTCGGCTAATGAAGACCTTAAAATAGTCCACCTGTTCGATGCGCTGGACAAAATGAAGGATTATGACGAAAAACTGCTGTTGAAAAAGCTGCCAGGAACTGGTAAACCCCAGCTATCCAACCTCAAAACCCATCTCTACCGTCAGTTATTAGCCAGCCTGCGACTACAGAAAAGAGCCGAAAACCTTGATCTGGAGCTTAATGAGCAACTGGATTATGCGCGCATCCTTTACTATAAGGGGCTGTATCTCCAAAGTCTTAAAATTCTGGATAAGGTAAAAGAAACCGCCATCTCCTTTCACCAGGATACGATCCTGATCCAGGTGATCTCCCTGGAAAAAAAAATTGAAACCCTGCATATTACCCGCAGTATGCAGTTCAAGGCCGATAACCTTGCGGTTGAAGCCAATGAAGTGCACGAAAGAAGAAAAATAATCACTCAGTTGTCAAACCTGGCGTTACGACTGTATAGCTGGTATGTAAAATACGGCCATGCCCGAAATGAAAAAGACGAGGCAGGCGTTAAAAAGTTCTTCCAGGATAACCTTCCTTCCAGCGCTCATGAACAAACCGGATTTTATGAACGGCTTTACCTGTATCAGAGCTATGCATGGTATGCGTTCATCAGGCAGGATTTTTTACAGTATTATCGTTATGCCCAGAAATGGGTTAACCTGTTCAAGGAAAACCAGGAAATGATCAATGTGGAAACAGGTCACTATATCAAAGGCATGCATAACCTGATGAATGCGCATTTTGATCTTCGCAATCATCTTAAGCTGGATATTGCCTTACAGGAATTTGAAGAATTTTCTCATTCGCGTATCGTGCAGCACCATGATAATTTTAAGGTGCAGGCTTTTATATCTGTGCAGCAGGCCAACATCAACAGGCATTTCATGAGAGGCACATTTAAAGAAGGCTTATCGCTGATCCCGCATATTGAACAGAAGCTGGAAGACTACGCCCTGTTTCTCGATAAGCGCCGCATACTCGTATTCAATTATAAAATTGCGATGTTGTATTTCGGCAGCGGCGATTGTGCGCGGTCTATCGACTACCTGCAAAGGATCATCAATGAACCGATCGACCTGCGCAGCGACCTGCAATGTTATGCGCGACTGGTTCATCTTATGGCGCATTTTGAACTTGGAAATTTTGGATTGATGGAGTCGCTGACAAAATCCGTGTACAGGTTCATGGCCAAGATGGAAAACCTGACTGTAGTGGAAGAAGAGATGTTTAAATTTCTCCGCCATTCTTTCCAGGTATCGAGAAATAAACTACGACAGGAACTGGAACAGTTTCTTCAGAAAATAAAACATCTTGAAAAGAACCGTTTCGAAACCAGGGCATTTGCTTACCTGGATATCATTTCCTGGGTAGAAAGCAAAGTGTTTCAGAAACCAATGAGCCAGGTGATTAATGATAAATATCTGGAAAGCAGGAGAAAAGCTATGTAATGATATAAGGATGGGCAAAAATTAGCCCGGCAATCATATCATTGCCGGGCATGTGGTTTTCATAGTCTTATTTACTATTTTCGGAAGATGGTAATTGTCAATCATTTAGGATAATCAAAATTAGGGATATGTTAAAAACTGGCAAATAGGTAATCTACCAATTAAGATGTGGATTATACGGCGCAGGATTTTTTTAGAATTTTAATGAATTGGGCCTATTAGGCTACCTTCCTGTTGGCGCTTATTGTATCTTTTAAGCGTTCCCCGCTATACATTATGCCATTCATAACTATTTTTGAATAACACTATTATTTATTATCTATATGCTATCCATAAAACGATTATCGATCTTTTTGTTAGCCGCTTCGCCTAATTTTTTAACAGCGCAAAAGGTTATCCCCTTGTATGACGGACCAATACCCAATGCCGTCGGGTATTCTATGAAAGAGGAAACCCTGAGTTGGGATGGGCAATTTGGCGGCTACAGAAATATTTCTGTTCCAACGCTGGAAGTATATCTTCCCGATCAGAAAAAATCGAATGGTTCGGCGGTGGTGATCTGCCCCGGCGGCGGATATGGAATGGAAAGTTATCGTCTTGAAGGAAAAAATATCGCCGCCAGTTTTGCCAGGCATGGCGTGGCCGCCTTCATTCTGAAATACCGCCTTCCCTCCGATTCTATCATGAACGATAAAAGCATAGGCCCTGTTCAGGATGCGCAACAGGCTATTGTTATCGTACGCAAAAATGCGGCAAAATGGCATATCGATACCGCGAAAGTAGGTATCATGGGATTTTCTGCCGGCGGCCACCTGGCATCCA
>JBDTVL010000334.1:0-3976 GCA_040007215.1 Flavitalea sp. | reverse complement strand
CGGTTTTATGATTCCTCAATACACTACGGCTGCACTGGTAACAGAAAACAAAACACTTTGCTTCCCGGCCAGCGCCGACAGTATTCCCACTTCATTAGGGCAGGAAGACCATGTGAGTATGGGAAGTATCAGCGGCAGAAAACTTAACCAGGTAATCGATAACCTTGAATTTATTCTGGGCATTGAACTGCTCACCGCCTGCCAGGCCATTGAATTCCGGAGACCCCTGAAAAGCAGCGGCATGCTCGAATTCGCTCATGATTTTGTGAGAAAGCAGGTATCCTTCGCCCAGGAAGACAGGGTCTTTTCGGAAGATATCAATACCACAACAGGAATGTTACAAAACTTTTCGTTTGTACATGCCTGTGATGAGTTCGCCCGGCAGAATAACATAGACCTGAATGAAGGCTATGACGCTTTCAGATTCGTACAATAAATCATGCCAGTTTATTATTTATAATAACTGTATAACCTATGGATTAGCATCTTTCTTTTCCCGATTATTGCCCAGTTTTACAGGGTCATGATTTTTTCGCAACCTCATATTCAGTAATTCCACGATCAGGGAAAAAGCAATGGCAGAATAGATATAATTTTTGCTGATCTTCTGGTGAAAACCTTCAGCCACCAGCATAATACCAATAGCGATCAGGAAAGCCAGGGCCAGCATCTGCAAAGTTGGATGATTATTGATGAACCTGCTGATAGCTCCTGAAAAGGCCATCATCACCAACATGGATATAACAACGGCAATGATCATTACGATTACGTTATCAACAAGACCAATAGCTGTAAGAATAGAATCAAAGGAAAATATAGCATCAACCAATATGATCTGGAGAATAACCGCTCCCAGAGAAGAATAAGTGCGTTTACTCTCGTTTTTCACTTCATGCTTTTCCAGCTTTTCATGAATCTCCAGGGTACTCTTGAAAATAAGAAAAACGCCACCGGCAATCAGTATGATATCTTTCCAGCTAATGCCAAAAGGTTCACCATTTTCCTTTTCCATGAAACCTATCGTAAACACGGGGTCTGTCAGTTTGATGATCGCCGTAATAGCCAGTAACAAAATAATCCTGAAGATCATCGCCAGCAGCAGGCCTATATTCCTGGCCCTGGGCTGCTGATCGGCGGGGAGTTTATTGGAAACAATTGAAATAAATATAATATTATCCACTCCGAGTATGATCTCCAGAAAACTAAGTGTAGCCAGGCTGATCCAAACAGAAGGATTCGAAAAATCAGGAAATACCATTATGCACTATTTATCTTAAACTGTATAATAAAACGCTTATCCAGCCGCGAAGTTACATATACTTGCTTTACATTTAATTTATGAAACATTTCAGGCGCTACGCGAAAAAGGAGGCGCTGGCCTTCACCACCATACGCAGGTTTGAAACAAAACTAGGCGAAAGAATACTTACGCTTCCCGATCATGGAGATATTGCCGAACTTTTGCGAAAAAATGCGGCAAAATTTGTGCTGTTCGGTATTCCAGAAGATATCGGCGTACGAGGAAATGACGGACAGGGCGGCGCTGATACAGCATGGACCCCTTTTCTATCTTCTTTCCTTAACCTGCAAAGCAACGACTTCTTTACCGGCGAGGATATTCTTTTGCTGGGACATTTTGATTTCAGCAATGAGAAATTTCTGATCGAGCAGAATGCTTACGATAACCAGGAAAAACTGGACGCATACCGTCATGCAGTAATGGCCATTGATGATGATGTGGAAGAACTCGCAAAAATAATCGCCGAAGCAGGCAAAATTGCGATCGCTATCGGTGGCGGACATAATAATTCCTACCCACTGATCAAAGGAACCGCTAAAGGCCTGAATAAAGCCGACCGGATTCCCCTTGCACAGATCAATTGCATTAACCTCGATGCGCATGCGGATTTTAACCCATCGGAAGGGAGACATAGCGGTAATGGTTTCCGCTACGCGGAAGAAGATGGCTATTTGCAGAAATACTGCGTTATCGGCTTGCATGAGAACTACCTTCCTCAGAATGTATGGCTGGATATTGTCAACAATCCATTCCTGGATATCATTACTTTCGAAGATATTTTTATCCATGAAAAAAGAGATTTCACCCAGGCGCTTGCCCATGCCACCGGTTTTACAGAAGATAATTATACAGGAGTTGAACTAGATCTGGACTGTATTCAGAATACATTGTCCAGCGCTTACACACCTTCCGGCATATCAACGATTCAAGCCAGGCAGTATTTGAATTTTTCCGCGCTTCATACCAATGCCGCATACCTGCATATTTGCGAAGGCATCTCGCAATTGCATGATGGGGATGCCCAGCCTTCCATCGGCAAACTGATCAGTTACCTGGTGAGCGACTTTGTAAAAGCATACTTATCGCGATAAAAAACTGTACGCTTAAAAGGAAATACCCAGATTAATATAGGATCGGAGCTGCTTCGACTGATCGCAATACATGGTGCTGATCTCCAGTGGACCTAAAGCAAAATTATACCCCAGGCTGAGCGAATAACCGGTAAGAAAATTGGGCTTCTGTAAAATATTATTTACGCTGATAAAATTATTAACAAGTCCATTAACCCGGGCAAGACCATATACGTTATTATAAAACTCATAACGCACTCCGCCCTGCAAAGCCGCAACGCTAGGCGTATTCACCGAATTTTCATCCAGCCCTGCAAACCTGATCTGGTTGCGGAAAACTTCCGTTAAACCGCCGATATTAAAATCATTAAGAATACTTTGCTTGTACCTGAAATTAATGCCTCCCTGGAAATACCCCATTATCGTCCATTTGGACGTAACAGGGAGATAGCCTTCGGCATTCAATACTGCCCGCTGATAATTATTATACGATATGCCGAAAGAATCCGGATCCATCACCGGCTGGCCATCTGTATAAAAAGTAAGCGAAGGGTTCTGCTGGTACACCAGTCCGAACTCACCATCAATCTTTATACCGCGACTGGGATATACACTTTTATTCAGTGTGTTAACGGCAAAGAAACCGTAGGTGGTCAGGAAATTATTCTTTCCCGATATCTGGAAAACAGATTGTATGGATGGATTATAAGATATCCAGTCAAACCTGGTGCCTGCGCCTACAGTGAATTTCCTGTTTGCTGAATATTCAAACTTTCCATCTGCCTTAAAAAACCGGGCCCCATATAGTCCATCTTTATGGAAAGCATTATAGGTATTAATGTCCAGGTGATCAAACTGCATACCCAGGATCAGCGCAATGTTCTTACCTCGCCCAAGATATTGAAGATGCTCAGCGCGCGCCCTGAAGTTCTGTCCTACGTTTACGGTAAGCAGGCTGCGCGAATGAGGCAGAAAAAAATTTCTGGTAGTGAGATTTCCAATCAGACTTATACCTGTGAATTTATTATAATGAATACCCAGCTTGGCAAACGTGACGGGATTTTCCACCACATCGAATATCACTTTTACAGAACCATCATCAAGCGGTTCAAAAGTATATACGATACGACTGTAATAACGGGTACCAAAAACCTTTCTGACCATCTTTGATAATCGTGCCGAAGTGTAATATTTACCTTTTTCAAAACCCATCATGTGTGAAAAGAAATCGAAAGTGGTTTTATTCAGTCCCCGCACATCAATAGAAGATATTTTTAAAGAATCTACCTTCGGCAACCTGTTCGGCTGGATGGTAACTTCTCCATATAATTTATCCAGGGAATCATTCAGTTGCTTAAAAAGGGGAAATAGTTTTCGGCCTTCTTCAATACCTACCTGCATAATCTCTCCGGCCTTATTAAAACTGGCTGCGGTATAATTATCCAGGGGCATCGGAACATATATATTACATAGGGCGAGATCCGACTTACTGCTCGCCGCTTCTTTAAAAAAAGCAATCTGCATTAATATCTGCAGGGCGTTATTCACTTTTTCCTTAGGCAGTAATCCTGATGCGGCCCTGCTGCCAATGATAATATCAGCGCCC
>JBDTVL010000333.1:0-3988 GCA_040007215.1 Flavitalea sp. | reverse complement strand
ATTGGCGCCATACGAATGGGGTAAAAGCTCCGGCACTATAAAGAATTCTCCCGCGCTTATGGCGTATTCCTGGTTGTTGATGGCGGCCTGTCCGCTTCCTTCAACGCAGTAAATAAGGATATTCTGTGCAATGCCATGAGTGCGCCTGCGGTAGTGAAACTGCGCTTTTGGATAATAACCGATATCGGTAATATATGCTTCGCCGATCACCGGATTGCTGGCGCATTGTAAAGAAATAATTTTCCTTGGCAGCGTAATTGCCCGCTGACCATCGAATCCTTCTTTCTTTTTAATTTTCTTCATAAGCAGAGCCGAATATAATAAAATCGTCCATCAAATACAGAATAATAACTATCTTCTTTATGAGCTAATTATTCCATATTTGGCAATTACAAATTGCCTGGGATAGCCCTGATAACTTACTTGCCAATAATATGAAATGGAAAGCTGATGATGTGCTGAGACATATCTTTATGATCTCCTGTATGGCCGTTTTGCGCAACTACCTGCTCTGGCTCCGTCCTGCCGTGATCCCTGTGGTTATTTTATCTTTCTTAAAATCTTCGTTTAATATTAATAATTGCGGGGAATTGATCATTTTAGGTTCAGTCTATTAATAATGACCATTTGACCGCTGAATTTTAGAAGGAAATTTAAAAAATATGTATATGGGGACAGACGTTTCGGCATGGGTGGAAAAGGTAATCATTCCTACATACCGCGCCGGCCAACCCGAGAAGAATCCTATTTTCCTGGAAAAAAGAGTATACCAGGGTAGCTCCGGATCGGTATATCCGCATCCGGTGATCGAAAAGATACACGATGAGAAAACAGATAAGGAATACACGGCGGTTTTTATTGAAAATAAATACCTGCGCATCATGGTGTTGCCCGAACTTGGCGGTAGGATCCAGAGGGCTTATGATAAAGTAAGGCAACGCGATTTTATATATTATAACCAGGTGGTAAAACCCGCTCTTGTCGGGTTAACAGGTCCCTGGATCAGCGGGGGCATAGAATTCAACTGGCCCCAGCATCATCGTCCCTCTACCTTTGAACCTGTTGATTTTACAATTGAAGAAAATGCCGATGGAAGCAAAACGATCTGGGTAAATGAAGTAGAATTAATGACGCGCACCAAAGGCAGGGCTGGTTTTACCCTGTATCCCGACCATGCCTTCCTGGAAGTAAAGGTTAGATTATATAACCGCACTTTTTTCCCCCAGACCTTTTTATGGTGGGCCAATCCGGCAGTAAAAGTGAATGATTATTATCAGTCGGTATTTCCTCCCGATGTGCATGCGGTTTTTGATCATGGTAAAAGAGATGTAAGCGATTTCCCGATAGCTACGGGCACGTATTATAAAGTTAATTACGCGCCGGGAACCGATATCTCCAGGTATAAGAACATACCGGTGCCCACTTCTTTTATGGCGGTGGAATCAAAATATAATTTTATCGGTTGTTATGAACATGATACCGAAGGAGGCATGCTGCATGTAGCCGATCATCACGTAAGTCCGGGTAAGAAACAATGGACCTGGGGAAAAAGTGATTTTGGTATTGCCTGGGACAGAAACCTAACTGACACCGATGGCCCTTATATTGAGCTGATGTGCGGTGCATTTACGGATAATCAGCCCGATTTTAGCTGGCTGCAGCCCAATGAAGAAAAATCATTCGAACAATATTTTATGCCCTATGCCAGGATCGGCGTGGTTAAAAATGCCACTAAGGAAGCGGCGTTGAGCCTGGAGATCACCGAGGGGTCCGTATATATAAAAGTATATGCCACTGCTGTATACTCATCTTCACATATAAGAGTAACCGCTAATGATAAACTGATCAGCGAGTATATATTTGACCTCGCGCCGGAGTTTGTTTTTGAGCAGGATTTTCCTGCCGGTGAATTCAGCGAACATGATCTTTTGCTGGAAGTATTTGATAAGGATGGACATTTATTGGTCGGTTACCAGGCCGATCGTCCTGTTAAAAAGGAAACGCCGGCCGCTGCTTTGGCGGCGAAGCTGCCTGCGGAAATAGCCTCCAATGAATTACTTTTTCTTAACGGTCTTCACCTGGAGCAGTATCGTCATGCCACTTTTTCGCCTGTTGATTATTACCAGGAAGCGCTGAACCGAGAACCATCTGATGCGCGTTGCAATAATGCCCTGGGTTTATGGTTCCTCCGAAGAGGGCAGGCAAAAAAAGCAGAGCCCTATTTCAGGGAAGCCATTCATACGCTCACTTTACGCAATCCCAATCCGTATGATGGGGAACCTTATTATAATCTGGGCATTTGCCTGAAATTGCAGGACAGGCCTGCCGAAGCCTATGATGCATTTTTCAAGAGCGTATGGAATGATGCCTTTCATCATAGCGGCTTTATGCAACTTGCCAGGATCGCTGCGGAAAAGAAAGATACCAACCAGGCATTATACCTTATTGATAAATCGCTGGTCAGGAATTATCATAGCCATAGCGCCCGCCACCTGAAAACAGCCATACTAAGAAAAAAACACAAGTATGATGAGGCGCTTATCTTAGCGGCCTCCTCGCTGGAACTGGATAAATTCAATTTCGGTTGTCTGTTCGAGGTATACCTCCTGCTGAAAGAACAAAATAAGCAGGAAGAAAGCCAAAGGGCATTGCGCGATCTGAAATTATTGATGCGTGGCGCTTTTAATAATTACGCTGAGTATGCTTTTGACTATGCGCATGCAGGATATTTTGAGGAAGCTGTTGAGCTGATGCAGGAATTTGAAAAAGATTATAGAGAAGGCAATCCCTCTCCGCTGCTGTATTATTACCTGGGTTATTTTACTGCCAGGCTCGGACAACCGGAAAAGGCCGACGGCTATTTTAAAAAAGCTGCGGGCGCCAATCCTGAGTTTTGTTTTCCGGGTAAGATAGAAGATGTGAAAGCGCTGCAAACAGCGCTATGGCAAAATCCGGCCGATTCAAAGGCGCTGTATTACCTGGGTAATTTCTGGTATGCCAACGATCAGTTCGAAGATGCCATTCAATGCTGGGAAGCCTCCATTCAACTTGATAATTCCTTTCCAACAGCGTTAAGAAATATTTCCTTGGCTTATCATAATAAACTTCATGATGTTCCGCGTTCGCTGGAGGCGCTTGAAAAAGCTTTCAGTCTCGATAAAATGGATGCGCGGGTGCTAATGGAACTGGATCAGCTATATAAATTATATAATTACTCTCCGGTTAAGCGTTTAGCGATGCTGGAATCGCATCTTTCGTTAGTGGAACAGAGAGACGACCTGTATCTTGAAAGGATCACTTTGTATAACCAGCTTGGTAAATACCAGGAGGCTCTTGGGTTGATCGGCAAACGGAAATTTCATCCCTGGGAAGGCGGAGAAGGAAAAACAGTGGGCCAGTTTCTGCTCTGTCATATTGAATTAGCTAAGCTGGCCATAAAGGAAGCAAGGTATGATGTGGCCCAGAAACTATTAAACGAAGCTGGCGATTATCCCGTTAACCTGGGTGAAGGGAAATTGTTTGGCGCACAGGAAAATGATTTATTGTATTTGCAGGGTCTCGTATACGAGAAAGTGGGTCTTTCTGATCTGTCGATAGAAAAATTCAGAAAAGCCACCGAAGGTATCAGCGAGCCGGTTAGAGCTATCTTCTATAATGATCCTCAGCCGGATAAAATAGTTTACCAGGGACTTGCCTGGCTTAAATTAGGAGACCGGCTAAAAGCGGAGAATATTTTCCATCGCCTGATCGAGTTTGGCGATGAGCATATGCATGATGAAATCCGCATAGATTATTTTGCGGTTTCGCTTCCCGATCTGCTGGTTTTTGACCAGGACCTTAATGTAAAGAACAGCATCCATTGTTATTTTTTAAAGGGATTGGGGAATATGGGACTGGGAAATTATAAAGAAGCGGAGTTACTGTTCAATAAAGCGCTGGAAATAGATGTAAATCATCTTGGAGCGATAGTTCACCTCCATATGATTGA
>JBDTVL010000332.1:0-3996 GCA_040007215.1 Flavitalea sp. | reverse complement strand
TTGTTATTCTTTTTATGGCAGGCCTTTCGTTAGCTATCGATGTTTGTTGCCGATCCGTTATACTATTATCCAGGAATCGTTCCCATCACGACTGGATCACCTGCCCCGTTATTTTAGCGGCGCAACGCCAGGCTTTTTTAGGATCTTTATCAATGATACTTTTTAAAAGCGCCGCATGTTCGGCATGTTTCAATAAGAAAGTGTCCGTATCATGATAAGCTTCCCTGAACGATCTTTTTATCTGGGAAGCGATGGTTTTATAAAGATCGGCAAGAATTACATTCTTAGCTGAATTGGCTATGGCTATATGAAAGGAAATATCCGCTTCAATACAATCCTCGCGTTGATTATTAATGGCGAACTCATATCTTTTCTGCAATAGTTTTTTCAGGATGGCTACATCTTTAGCGGTGCGGTTGATAGCCGCTTTTTCCGCTATTTTTAATTCCAGCAGTTGCCTTACTTCATGCAATTCATACGATTTTGCGTCCTGAAGTCTTACATACCAGGGAACTTCCGCGCCATTTTTAAATTCTACAAAAGTGCCCAGACCCTGTTGAACCCTTACGATACCGGCAGTGGCCAGCGCTCTTACGGCTTCGCGGATACTTGACCTGCCAACGCCAAATTCTTCCATGAGTTTTGGTTCGCAGGGCAGTTTCTGGCCTAGGGTATATTTTCCCGAAGCGATCTGCTGCTGGAGTTGTTTGGCTACCTCGTCGCTGAGGGATGTTTTTTTAACTATAGTCGTCATCATCATATCATCTGATGACAAAACTACGATAAAAACCAACCCATAATGATAATTTGGTTTTGCGTACCTGCCGTTTGCTTTCCGGGGCTTACCTTTATGACAGTTTATGGATGATAAATCAGTTTCACAGATAACCGATGATCCTTTTGCGGCGATACGCGTTCCCGAATACAAGAACTTACTGTTAGGCAGATTTTTCTTTATCATGGGCCTTCGTATGATGAGCACGCTGATAGGATGGTGGATATATGAACTGACCCGTGATCCTTTTGCGATAGGCCTGATAGGTTTAGCCGAAGTGGTGCCTGCCCTTTCCATGGCGCTGTATGCGGGCCATGTGATTGATATTAGTGAGAAAAGGAAATTATTGCTCAGGGGTGTTTTCGGGTATACCTGCGCTGCGGCGCTTCTTCTTTTCCTGTCTGCCGAGCATTTGCATACACACCTGGATAAGCGGCATGTCACTTATATGATCTACTCGGTCATTTTTTGCACGGGTATCATCAGATCCTTTACGGGGCCGGCTTTCAGCTCTATGATCGCCAACATCGTTCCCCGCCACTATTTACAGAATGCCACTACCTGGAGCCAGGGAGGATGGTTAACCGCTTCTGTAATGGGGCATGCCCTGGGCGGTTTCATGATCGCCCTGCTGGGCAATACCGGAACGCTTACCGTTGTGTGCTGCCTGCTGATAATATCCATTTTTATTCTCTGGCGCCTGAAACCCAAGCCTGCCAGGGAAGGGTCCGGCAACAAAAAAACTATTGAGAGCATGCTGGAAGGGCTACAGTTTGTTTTTCGCACAAAGGAATTGTTTGCGGCTATGTCGCTCGACATGTTTGCCGTTCTTTTCGGAGGAGCGGTGGCGATGGTGCCGGTATATGCAAAAGATATTCTGAATATAGGACCGATGGGATTCGGATGGCTCAATGCCTCTTTTGATATGGGGGCCATTTTTGTGGTGATCATCCTTACTTTATCTCCATTAAAAAGGGCGCAGGGAAAGAAATTATTCCTGGCTGTGGCAGGATTTGGCATCTGCATTATCATTTTTGCATTATCCAAATGGTTCCTGCTCAGTTTTGCGGCCCTGCTTTTTGCCGGCATGCTGGATGGTATCAGCGTAGTGGTAAGAGGAACGGTGATGCAGCTTAAAACGCCCGACCATATGCGGGGCAGAGTAAGCAGCGTTAGCTCCATGTTCGTGAATTCGAGCAATGAAATGGGGCAATTTGAAAGCGGTTTTGCCTCAAGACTGATGGGCGTTGTACCCTCCGTAGTATTCGGCGGCTTCATGACGCTGGTGGTGGTATGGCTTACCTGGCTCAGGTCGCCGAGCCTGAGAAAATTCGAGTATTGATGAACGTTATCGGCATGCCGGCGTTTTAATGTGTTATTTGGACAATTCTAAAATTCCGCAAACAAGCGATCATTTTCTACCCTATCTTTATTACAAAACATTTAATGCAGCCCCAAACCTCTTCCAATCCCATTTCGGGACCGGGTATTTCACCCCGTCTGTATTCTCTTGACGCTCTTCGTGGATTCGATATGTTCTGGATCATGGGAGCGGAAGAAATAGTTCATGCTATGGCCAAAGTAACAGGATCTCCGTTCTGGGAGGGGTTTGCCAATCAGCTTACGCATCCTGCCTGGAATGGTTTCCATATGTACGATCTTATTTTTCCGATGTTTCTTTTTATGGCAGGCGTAGCCACTCCTTATTCGGTTGGCCGCGAGCTGGAAAAAGGAAAAACAAAACAGCAGGTATTGTTACGGGTGATCAAGAGAGGGTTGTTACTTGTGCTGCTGGGCCTTATTGCCAATAATGGATTTGAAATACAACCTATATCGCAATTACGTTTTGGTAGTGTGCTGGGAAGAATTGGACTTGCTTATATGTTTGCCAATATCATTTATATCTACTTTGGAAGAAGGGCGCAGATGATCTGGTTTGGCGGCATCCTGATCTTTTACTGGCTGCTATTGAAATTCACATCGGCGCCGGGTTTCCCCGCAGGCGATCTTACCATGGAAGGAAATTTTGCTTCTTATGTGGACCGGCTGATACTTCCCGGTAAATTATACCTGGGTATTCATGATCCGGAAGGCCTCATGTCCACCATACCCGCTATCAGTACGGGTTTGCTGGGTATCCTTGCAGGAACATTTATCAAAAATGATCCGCTCAGCGGCGCTAAAAAAGCGTTGTACTTTGCCGTTACCGGCATTGTATTCCTGGGCCTTGCCCAGTTATGGAATCTTGATTTCCCTATTAATAAAAACCTGTGGACAAGCTCATTTGTATTACAAGTGGGGGGTATCAGTCTGCTTTTCCTGTCTTTGTTTTATTATATAATAGATGTGAAGGGATATAAGAAATGGAGTTTTTTCTTCCGCATCATTGGCATGAATTCTATTCTTATTTATTTGTCGGGGCATTTTATCGACTGGAAATATTCTACCAATGCTTTCTTCATGTGGATGGGCCAGCTTGTCGGCGATCCTTATAATATCGTGGTCATGGCCATGTGTTATGTGCTGGTGAAATGGACATTCCTCTATTTCATGTATAAGAAAAAAGTTTTCCTCAAGGTATAATCCAATCAGTGAATTTATCCCGTAAACCCAATAACAGAAGAGATTTGCCCGGGTTCTGCCAGTATTTTTTTTCGGTATTCATTCGGTGAAATGCCCATTAATTTTTTGAATAGCCGGGAAAAATAATAAGAATCCTGGATGCCCAGGTGATTGGCGATTTCATTAATTCGATCCTGGGTAAACTGCAGATACTGGCAGGCTTTCTGAATTTTCAGGTAATTAAAATATTCGATAGGCGCAAATCCTGTCTTTTTATGGAATATAGCTACAAAATGAGATACGGAGAGGTTCACTTTCCGCGCAATTTCTGTTAGCGATAGTATCCTGTCGAGATGCTGCTGCATAAAATCGATGGCAATAGTAGATACCTCGCTTTTTATTTCACCGCTGATATAATTGAATTTATTGTCAAAGCGAAAGGAAGCGATGAAATGCCAGAAACACATGTTGGCATACGTGATATTGTCATTGCTGTAACCTCGTTCAAGATTGGAATAGATCTCTTCAAACAGGGATATCCTTTTGGGGCTGTAGTTCACAGAACCTTTATATCCGTTGAATTTTTTGATAATGGATTCACAGATCGATTCAGCGATCTTTCCTTTGAAGTGCATCCAATAAATAGTCCATGCCCGGTC
>JBDTVL010000331.1:0-4002 GCA_040007215.1 Flavitalea sp. | reverse complement strand
GCCGCTCCTACAAGTATTCCTCCCGTCAGCATCACTTTATTATCATAAAGAAATCCGCCACAGGCTGCCGCTACTCCTGTAAAAGAATTCAACAAGGAAATGACTACAGGCATATCGGCCCCTCCTATTGGCAATACGAATTGGATGCCATAGAGGATGGCTAGAAATAGTATGGTATAAAATATAACGGGTTCTATGCCCTGGTCCATGGTGATGATCATGTATGCGGCGCCAGCGATGATCAGGAACAGAAAAAATAAATTAACAATATGTTGTCCTTTGAAACTGTAATCTTTTATTTTTCCATTGAGCTTTCCCCAGGCAATAATACTTCCCGAAAAAGAAATTACGCCGATGATCAGTCCTGCCAGTATGATCAGCAGATGTCCTACTGATGGCTCTACCGGATCGGTAAGTAAATGATCAAATTCGATAAAAGAAATCAATGCCGCACAGGCGCCGCCCATGCCATTAAATAAACTGACCAGTTCAGGCATGGCCGTCATCTGCACTTTCCTGGCGGCAAAGGTTCCGATAACGCCTCCGACAGCCAGCCCTGCAAAGATCCAGAGATGATTATGCAGCTTCTGCCCTTCGCTGCTGTACAGGAAGATGGTGCCGATAATGGCCAGGGTCATACCCGCCGCTGCAATAAGATTTCCTTTCCGCGCATTTGCAGGATCAGATAACATCTTCAATCCAATAATAAAAGTTACCGACCCAATGATATAAATAATAGCGAGTATGCTTGATTCCATGAACTATCGTTTAAGCAGGTTTTTTCGCTTCGGTTTTCTTTTTCTTAAACATTTCAAGCATTCTGTCTGTAACCACAAATCCGCCTACCACATTCAGCGTCCCCAATATCACCGCAATAAATCCGAGTACCAGGGCCAGGTAATTATCCGCTTCCGCTTTACCCATCACGATGATGGCGCCTATGATCACCACGCCATGAATGGCATTGGCGCCGCTCATCAGGGGCGTATGTAATACGCTGGGCACTCTGCCTATCACTTCTATACCGAGAAAGATCATCAGTATGACGATGTAGATCATTTCCTGGTTAAGCGCTATCCACGATAAAATATTTTCCATGATCAATCATTATTGTGTTGAAATATATTTTCAGACAACCAGTTCTTTAACGCGCTGATTTAATATGGCTCCCTGGTGCGTGATACAGCATCCCTTAACCAGGTCGTCCTCAAAGTTCAGGTTCAACTGTGCTTCTTTACCGGTAATGAGCTGTACGAAATTCATAACGTTCTTACCATATAATTTACTGGCATCTGCAGGCATGCTGGCTGCCAGCGATGAATTACCGATAATGGTAACGCCATTGACCAGTACCGTTTCATTATTTTTTGTGTACTCAGTATTTCCTCCCGTGGATGCGGCAAGATCGATGATCAGGGAACCTTTTTTCATTTTATCGATCATCGCAGCGGTGACCAGCACCGGCGCTTTTTTGCCGGGGATCTGCGCCGTAGTGATCACGATATCCGCTTTGGCTATGCTCTCGGCTATTTTATCTTTTTGTTTCTGAACAAACCCGGCAGATTGTTCAACGGCATAACCGCCGCCTTTCGACGCGTCGGCGGCGCCTTCCACTTCTACAAATTTTGCCCCCAGGCTCATCACTTCTTCTTTCACCGCGGGCCTGGTATCAAATACTTCCACTACCGAACCCAGCCTGCGTGCAGTGGCAACGGCCTGCAGGCCCGCAACGCCGGCGCCCAGTATCAGCGTTTTAGCGGGAGGAATACTCCCCGCCGCAGTCATGAACATAGGGAAATACCTGCTGTAGGTATTTGCGGCCAGCAATACCGCTTTATAGCCCGCAATATTGGCCTGCGAACTCAGCACATCCATACTCTGCGCCCGTGTAGTACGCGGCAACATATCAAGGCTGAAGGAAGTGATATTTTTTTCCGCCCAGGTTTTTACCTGGTCGGGATGAAATAAAGGTTGATAAATACCGATGATTGTTTTCGAAGAAAGAAGATTGATCTCTTCCGGTTCGGGAGCATGAATGGATAAGATCAGTTCAGCTCCGGAAAGTATTTCCGCGCGATCTGCGACACTGGCGCCTGCGGCCGAATAAGCATCGTCGTTACTAAAGGCCTTTTCTCCGGCGCCCCGCTGAACCAGTACTTTTATTCCTTTTTTTATCAGCGCAGTTACCGCTTCTGGCAACAACGATACCCTGGTTTCAAAAGAAGGTTCTTTCAACACGCCAATGACCATATTCGTAGAATTGGATTATTCAATCAGATTGGTAAGATAGAAATTTTTATGGACTTTAATACCTGATTGTGAAATGCTGTTTCACTTTAAATTCGGGACGGAAGAAAATAAATCCCATAAAAAAAAGATCAACAGTCAGCATTACCGACGGATCATCTTTAATAGCTTCCCATGCCGATTCCATTTCAGCGCTCCAGTGAATATCGTCGAAGATCATTACAGAAGACGCCGGCACAACCTGCAGCAACCGGCTGAAATACTTCAGGGTAGGCTCTTTGCGGTGATTGCCATCTATAAATATTAACTCCGGACCGGGCGCTAAAGCGATCATCCGGTCAAGCGTTTCATTAAAATTACCCTCCGTAATATGAATACCCTCAATACCCAGGCTACTGAAATTTTTGCGGGCAACAGCAGCGATATGGCGGTTGCCTTCTCCCGTAACCACCGCAGCGCGGGGGTTGCCCAGCGAAAGATAGCAGGCAGATATTCCCAGCGA
The DNA here is from genome assembly GCA_040007215.1 of Flavitalea sp. Lineage (GTDB taxonomy): Bacteria > Bacteroidota > Bacteroidia > Chitinophagales > Chitinophagaceae > Flavitalea. The sequence continues at coordinate 1,253 of JBDTVL010000331.1, read as the reverse complement.
TGTTCCCAGTTCAAGTATTGACGATGGCTGATAATAATGTACAACGCGGAAAAGCAGTTGGGCCAGCTTTGGCGATTTAGCCGCCGAAGCCGCTATTGCAGCCACAGTTCTTTCTCCTGCTGGAGCGGCTGAACCGGCTCCCATATCTTCCATCGCTAATCGCGACTGGTTGCGGAGTAATTTTTTACGAAGCGCCTCTACCTGCGCATATTCCTGGTAGTGATGACGATCATTTAACGCATGTTGTATAAAGTCAAATACAAAAGGAGAATGAATGCCATGGCCTTTCCCGCTGGATGCGCCAAACCAGTACCTGGCATATTTAAGAACCAGTTGAAAAGCCGAATACGCAGATCCTGCTTTCACGAGTTCCTTTCCCATACTTCGAAAGTATAATCATAGGCATGTCTGGCATCTTTAGTATGATCGTCGTACGACACTCTTTTCCACATCACCTGGTCGATAGTCGGAAATAATGTGTCGCCATCGAGCAGCGCATGCACGCGTGTCATAAATATCCTGGTGGCAATGGGCATTGCCTCGCGGTATATTTCTCCTCCGCCGATCACATGACATTGTTTTACGTCTTCCAATGCGGCGGCAACATAGGCTTCATCCAGGCTGGTCACTACGGTAGCGCCTCCGATAACCAGGTCTTTTCGCCGGCTGACCACAATATTCGTTCTTCCTTTAAGCGGTTTGCCTAATGATTCATAGCTTTTTCGTCCCATGATCACCGGCATTCCCCAGGTCACATTTTTAAAGAAAAGCATGTCGTTAGGCAGATTCCAGAGCAACTGGTTATTTTTTCCAATTACATTATTGGCTGCTGCTGCCACTACTAAATTAATGATCATTACGATAAGGTTTTGAAAATGGTTTAAACGGCAACCTGCGCTTTTATGGGTGGGTGGAACTGATAATTCTGCAGGGTAAAATCTTCGTATTGAAAAGTAAAAAGATCTTTGCGTTCGGGATTAAGCTGCATGACCGGCAAAGGAAATGGCGTTCTGGATAACTGGGTTCGGGCCTGCTCCAGGTGATTATTATACAGGTGTACATCTCCGAAACTATGTACAAAATCGCCGGGTCTGAGTCCGCAAACCTGCGCCATCATCAGCGTCAGTAATGCATAAGAGGCAATATTGAAAGGCACGCCAAGGAAAACATCGGCGCTGCGCTGGTACAACTGGCAGCTTAGTTTTCCATCGGCCACATAGAACTGGAACAGGGTATGACAGGGCATCAGGGCC
>JBDTVL010000330.1:0-4004 GCA_040007215.1 Flavitalea sp. | reverse complement strand
CAAGGTTAGTCCCGACGCATGCAGCGTAAGGAACATGATCTGCGCGTTTGAGGCAGTATCGCGCTCTTTGCCATGTTCATCTTTATTTAGTTCCTGCAGGCTTTCCATGGCTTTTAAACCAAATGGCGTGGCCGCATTATCAAGGCCAAGCAAATTAGCGGAGAAATTCATCATCATCTGACCAGTGGCAGGATGATTTTTCGGCACTTCAGGAAATAGCCGTGAAAAAAACGGACCCACTATCCTTGAAAGGAAATTAATGGCACCGGCCTTCTCTCCTATTTTCATGAAGCCCAGGAACAGCGACATCACGCCAACCAGTTTTAAGGAAATATCAAATCCATCATTCGCCGATTTGAATATTCCTTCTACCAGTACTTTAAAAATCTCCTGGTCGCCATCTATCGACCACTTAATAAATGCTATTATAAAAGCCACCAGGAAAAAAGCGCACCATATATAGCTAAGAACCATACTCTTAATTTAGAATTCGTATTGAAGGTTGATGATTTTTATTACATAACCAAATCAAGGCTGTTGACCTATATTTGCGTCCAAATCATAAAACACGCATCCATGGGCTTGAAAGCCGGAATTGTAGGGTTACCTAATGTAGGAAAATCGACTTTATTTAATGCTGTAAGCAACAGCGCCAAGGCGCAGGCCAGCAACTATCGTTTTTGTACCATCGAGCCAAATATAGGGCTGGTAGACGTTCCGGATGCCCGGATCGATAAACTGGCCGAGCTGGTAAAACCCAATCGTACTGTCCCCACCCAGATAGAAATAGTAGACATAGCCGGATTAGTAAAAGGCGCCAGTAAGGGAGAAGGCCTGGGCAATAAATTCCTGGCCAATATCCGTGAGGTAGACGCCATCATTCATGTGATCAGGTGTTTTGAAGATGAAAATGTTCTTCGTGATGAGGGGGCCATTAACCCTGTCAGCGATAAGGAGATCATCGATACAGAATTACAACTGAAAGATCTGGATAGCGTTGAAAGAAAAATAAGCCGCGTAGAGAAGCAGGCCCGAATCGGCGATGCAAAGATCAAATCCGAATTTGAAACCCTGAACAGATGCAAACTACAACTGGAGCAGGGTAAAAGTATCCGGGCGCTGGACCTTTCCAAAGAAGACCGTACCGCTATTGCCGATCTTTTTCTGCTAACCGAAAAGCCCGTACTATATGTGGCCAATGTGGATGAACCTTCCATGCATACAGGCAACCGCTTTTCGCAGGCATTGCAGGAATCAGTTAAACATGAAAATGCGCGGGTAATCGTGATGAATAATAATATTGAAGCGCAGATCGCGGAAATGGAAGACCCTGACGACCGCGCATTATTCATGGAAGAATATAAAATGACTGAACCGGCGCTTAACAGGCTGATCAGCTCTACCTACAAACTACTGAAGCTGTTCACCTATTTCACCGCCGGCGTTCAGGAAGTAAGGGCATGGACCATACACGAAGGCTGGAAAGCGCCGCAGGCTGCCAGCGTTATCCATACCGACTTTGAAAAAGGTTTTATTAAAGCGGAGGTTATTTCCTACGAAGATTTCATACAATACGGATCAGAAGCGGTATGCCGTGAAAATGGCCGGCTCAGGATCGAAGGAAAAGAATATCTGGTTAAAGACGGCGATGTAATGCACTTCCGTTTTAATGTATAAGACCTTCTATTCTAAAATACATTATAGCCGAAACTTACATAATAGATACCGCCAATCGCTGGATTGCCAAATGCAGTTTTATAATAACTATTAAAGATATTGGTTCCTCCTACTTTAAGGATGGACCTTTGCTGAGGGAATTTATAACTCACCTGCGCATCCAGTGTCGTATAACCATCAATGTTACCCTGGCGGAAATCGCTTTCGTAGTAGAATCCATCCTGGTTCCTAATGTTGATATTAAATCCAAAACGCTTCTGGTAACCGAATCCAGAGTTTCCAAAACCTGCTACCAGTCTGTACGACGGCGCATTGAAAAAGGCTACAAAACCAGGTTCAACATTTCCGATATGATCCGAGCTCAGATTAAGCGTTAACATGAAATTACGCGGCAGCAGGTAATCCATGCTGGCGCCAAATCCATACGTTTTTACTTTGCCAGAACTGTTATCGGCCACAGATATGGAGCGTCGCGAACCCGAATTAAATATCAGTCCGGGATTGCCAGGCGTGAGCGCCTGCAGCACTATGGTTCTGCCAAGAAAATTATTGTATTTGCCATAGTAAGCATACGCATCAACCAGGATATTTTTATTGAACAATCCTTTATAACCTACTTCAAAAGATTTTAAGGTTTCGGGTTTATATTCTCCAAATTGAGCTTCCTTTAACAGCGCCAGCGCTTCACCGGGAGCCAAACCCGATTGCAAGGCCGCTCCCGCTGCCCTAACGCTGGCAATAGTATAAGCTGGATTGCCTTTAAAATTATAAAAATCTCTTAACTGAGGCAGACCGCCAAGCAATACAGTTCCTCCGCCAACCACCAGGTTGATCCACTGGTTCTGAGTGGTAGGGAACCGGTAAGCGGTCTGGTAAGAAGCGCGGAAATTATGGTTCTCCGCCACTTTAAAAACAGCGGTGAACCTCGGCGTAAAGCGACCATTAAAATTTTCATTGTTGTCAAACCTGCCTGATGCCGTAAGCTTGATCTTTTCATTAAAGAAAGCTCTTGATAGTTGCGCATAGGCGCCGATCTCGTTAATTTTTATTGTTCCTGCCGTATCGGCAAATAAAGTTCCCTGAGAATTCAATACATATTGTTTCCAACTGGCGCCTACCAGCAGATCAGCAAATTTTAAAGCATTGCCAAAATTGTATTGGCCTTCTACCAGATAAAGATCAGTTTTGTCGAGGAAGAGACCGCCACCTTTTGAAATGGGCGTGGTACGCACCTGGTCAAACAATGTAGTAAATTGTTCGGATCCTGCTACTGGTCTGCCCTGGTCGGCAAAATTACGGGCGCCTGGATTGGCTACATTATCCAATACCGGGTTGAATGCCGTTCCGTTAGCCAGCGCCTGTACATACGGTGTTACTTTAGATAGCAGGAATGATTGCGCATACTGCTGGTACCAGGTAGCGCTGGGCTTCCAGCCTTCATTGAAAATGCGGGTAGCGATGGTGGTATTATAAGATTCGCCGGCATTTTCCTGGGTAGTATAAGCGCGCACGAACCAATTCTTGTTTTTCAATTCTAATTTATATTGCCCAATCTTAAGATCCTTCAACGAATACCTATCGCTTCCTGTATAAACGGTATTACCTGTTCCCCAATAACCAACAAACGACAACTGGGTAGATGGCGTGAGGTTATAATATAGTCCGCCAGAGAGTTTCACATTTACAGTGTTATTATTCACCACATCTTTTTCATCATAACCGGTTCTGGATACCTTAAAATTATTGTAAGAGCCTACTGTTGAATCGAGGTAAGCTCCGGCAGCGGCTGCTAAAGACGGCGGAAGAGAAGCATCGAACTGTTGCTTTATTCCTGCCGATACCAACCCAAGCAACGGAAGCGAAGGATCAGTAAGATTAAGCGTGGTTTCATCGCCATATACATTTACGCCATCATAGTTAGGGTCTGAAATTCTGTCGCCCGACTTTACATCGCCATATTGATTCATGGAAACATCGCCAGCCTGGTAATTCCTGCGATCATCGCCCAGCCAGTCTTTGGCCTGTATAAATTCTGCGCCTATTTTAAAGGCAAACTTATCGCTCACCTTTTTACCCCATCGCAGATTCCAGTTATGGTAGCCGGACACTTTACCCGTCTGACTTTTATCCACATGCATGATGCCTGTCTTTACCTGGAAGCTTAATCCCTGGTATTTAAAAGGATCTTTACTGTTGATCAACAGGGTGCCATTCATGCCTCCCGGTCCGTATAAAGCAGAGGAAGCGCCAGGAAGCAGTTCCATACTTTCCACATCCAGTTCTGTAACGCCGATAACAGATCCAACGGCAAAATTAAGTCCGGGGGC
>JBDTVL010000329.1:0-4027 GCA_040007215.1 Flavitalea sp. | reverse complement strand
CATGCTCACCACTTTCAATGAAGTGGATATGAGCAGGATCATGGAAACAAGAACAAAGTACAAGGATAAATTCAAGGAAAGTTATGGCGTGGGTCTCGGCTTTATGAGCTTTTTTACCAAGGCCTGCTGTTTTGCTTTACAGGAATGGCCTTCTGTTAACGCGTACATCGACGGAGATGAAATTATCTACCACGATTTCTGCGATATCTCTATTGCCGTTTCAGCGCCTAAAGGCCTGGTGGTTCCGGTGATCCGTAATGCGGAAAGCTTGGACATGGCTGGTATTGAGAAGAAAGTTATTGAACTGGCTACCAAAGCCAAGGAAAGTAAACTGACTTTTGAAGAAATGCAGGGCGGCACCTTTACCATCACCAACGGCGGCGTGTTCGGATCGCTGATGAGCACGCCGATCATTAATATCCCGCAGTCGGCTATCCTGGGTATGCATAAAATTCAGGAAAGACCTATTGCGCTTAATGGACAGGTAGTAATAAAGCCAATGATGTACCTGGCGCTGAGTTATGACCATCGTATTATCGATGGCCGTGAGTCGGTGAGTTTCCTGGTCAGGTTAAAGGAATTACTGGAAAACCCTGAGCTGTTATTGTTTGGCAAGGATCCTGTCAAGGCCCTGCTGGAACTATAAACGCATGCCGCTTATCGTTGCCCAGGATTATCGTTTCATCTGTCAGCATGAAGTTTTACTCGCATCTTAATTCCGCTAAACAGCTTTTGGCTGATTATACAGGAGACCAGCCTTTTGCAGGCTATCTCAGGGCTTATTTCCAGCGTAATAAAAAACATGGATCTAAAGACAGGAAAGGTATTGGCGACATGTGTTATGCCTGTCTGCGATTGGGCAAGGCCCTGCAGGATCAGGGTGTAGAAGAAAGAATAACCATAGGTCTTTTTTTATGCGCCTCTTCAAAAAATCCAGCGCTGGAGGCATTGCAACCTCAGTGGAATCAGTTCCTGGAAGACAATCATTTTCCCGCTATTGAAACGCGTATTTCGTTTATGCGTAACCTTTATACTGGCTTCCGCGAAAGCGAAATATTTTCCTTTACCGGTGAACTGAGTGGAGGGATCGATAAAGAAGCGCTTACGCTTTCACATCTCCAGCAGCCCGATCTTTTTATCCGCATAAGACCGGGGTATAAAGAAAAGGTTCTCGCCGCTTTGCGGGATCGGCAGGCGGTTTTTGAATGGATTGAACCATATACGCTCAGGCTTCCCCATTCCTTCCCGGCCAATAGTATTGGCGTTATCGATAAAGAAATAGTGATTCAGGATTATAGTTCACAGATAGCGGGAGGGTTGATGCAATCGCTGAATCCAAAAACGACTGCCGGACCTTTACAGGTATTGGATTGCTGCGCCGCCAGCGGAGGAAAATCAATTATGGCCTGCGATCTTCTTAAGGGTATTCAGCTAACGGTAACAGATATACGTCAATCTATCCTGGAAAACCTGCGTAAGCGTTTTGCCGCCGCCGGCATAAAGCAATACAACTCTTTTGTTTTAGATCTGTCTGCCGCATCAGCATCTGCGTTAAATAATTCCAGCCGGTACGACCTGGTAATTGCCGATGTACCCTGTTCGGGTTCCGGCACCTGGAGCAGATCGCCCGAGCGTCTTTCTTTTTTCTCCGCCGGTGAAATTGCGAAGTATGCCGCCCTGCAAAAAAAGATTGTGTCCAACGCTATCACTTACCTTAGGCCAGGAGGAATCATATTGTATATTACCTGTTCCTTATTTAAAAAAGAAAATGAAGATATCGTTGAGTATATTCAACAAAAGGAAAAAGCCATTTTGCTAAAACAGGAATTGATCAAAGGTTATCATACAAAAGCAGATTCTATGTTTGCCGCACTGTTAAGCGTTTAGCTGATGGATCGACCCTGCTAATAATTCCGGTTCATTTAATCATCAATGATTTTAAATAGTAATATTTATTTTAGAGTAAACGCTAATGAAATAACATTGGCATTCAGTTCGGTCGATTGAGTATAATGACCAAACCTGAGATCCATAGCGTTAATATGTTCGTTAAAGATACCTTTTGGAGGGGCAAGATGAATACCTGCGCCCATGAACTGGCTCGTTAGAGCAGATAAGGAATAGTTGCTGGAATAGTACTGATCGGCGGATGTATGCGTTCCGTAAGCGCCGAAATATTTTATGGCCGTTTGTGTGTAATAGCGAAAAAATGGCGCAACAGAAAAGAAAGAATTCAGTTTAACGGGTATTTCCAATTCGCCTGTATGGGAGGTTAGTCCCCAGTTGTCGGTATAATAACGATAATAGCTTCTCACTACTATTTTATCTCCTAAGAAATAATTTAATCTGAAACCAATGGGTAGTTTCATTCTTGTATCCGGAAGGTTTTCAACGTGTACGCTTTTATCAGCGAAATAAACCCTGTGGAAAGGGAGACCAAGGTAACCATTTTGATATACTCCATCCAGCATAACGCTGAACTGCATACGCGTATTTACAATTTGCGTCAGAGATAACGAAGCGGTGAGCGTATTCCTGCCGCTGGATGGGATGCTGTTCTCTTCTGATGAACTGCCAGCAGTAATTACACGGCCGCTGGCCGTAGTATAAGTAGAAGGCGTTGTAACTACCGCCTTCGGTATCAGTTCTGAAGGATAGATCATTTTTACCTGGTCAAAAAATCCTGATAGCTTACCATTAACTTCTGTATTGGGACTTAGTTTCCTGCCGGCATGCAGATCCAGGCCAATGGATTTATAATTGTATTCGGTTGAATAATAGGCTCCGATGCCGAAGCTGTTGCCTTTCCTGTTTTCAACGGTCCAGTTAACTGCCGGATAGATGCGTGTACCTCCGGTTTGAGATGCGCCGGTTTTGGAAACATAGGCGGAGGAAGCCGATGTATGATGATCAAATCCGATATCTGCGCCAAGCGTATGTTTTCTATTGCGGGTATCCCATCCAACAAATTTTATTTCAAGGCCATTGGAAAGATCCACAACATGCTCATTGCCGATTCCTCCTGTTACTGCGGAATGATTTCCATCCTGCGTATAATAACTGGATACCAGGTTGATTTCATCAAGGCGCAAAGGTTTGGATTCATAAACGCTGTCGCGCTCCAGCGACCGTTGTGAAAATGCGCTGAGAAACATAACGTAGATACCAATAACCGTTAAACATAATTTACGCATACATAGAAAACTAAGGGTTGTTCAAAATTAATTACATCCGCAGCCGCCGCCCGTTTTGCCGCCATTGGCCCCAGAAGCGCCTTCACGGTAGCTCTGAAAATTAGATTCTGTTTTCTGACTTTTCCGTGCTCCCAGTGTCATATCGGCATCATTGAGTTTGCTCTTCTGGTATTCTTTTACCTGAACGCAGGAAGCCGTTGAAAGAAGGATACAAAGCGACAATGTTGAAATAGAAATAGTTTGTTTGCTCATAATTATTTTTTATGCAAAATGTAAATTTCTGGAAGTATAGATGATGTCATTATCATCTATCACGATGGCTTCAATATCTTTTATCTGGTTGATCATATCAAGTCCTGCACGGATGCCCATAATAGCAACTGGGGTTGCCATAGCATCTGCTATTTCCGCATTTGGCGTAATGATGGTAACGCTTTTAATGCCAGTAACCGGAAGCCCTGTTCTTGGATTAATAGTATGCGAATATTTTGCGCCATTGATCATAATGAATTTCTCATAATTTCCAGAGGTGGCGACTGCCATATCGGTAACGTCGAGGTAAGAGAAAATCTTGCCGGTTAAGTTTGGGTTCACTATGCCAATGGTCCAGGGTTTTCCATCAGGTTGATTTCCCCAGGCTGTTAAATCGCCGGAAGCATTGACAATACCGCTGCGTACGCCCGATTTTTTTAATATCTGTTTAGCCATTTCAGCTGCATAACCTTTACCAATACCGCCAAATCCTATACGCATGCCTTTCTCTTTCAAAAAAACAGTCGTTTCTTTTTCATCCAGTATAATATTCCGGTAATTAATAAGCCGCACCATTTTTT
>JBDTVL010000328.1:0-4027 GCA_040007215.1 Flavitalea sp. | reverse complement strand
TTCTCTCGTTCCTATCCTGATGGATGTAGACATCTTCATTAATTTACCCCCGGAGCAATAAACTCGTTGATCGCTTCAATATACTGGCATCCGCGTTGATTGCGACCACGCATTTTCACTGCCATTACATTAATCACTTTCTGAATTCTATCCTGGCAGTCTGATAAAGGGGCTTCAGGAAAAGGAGCGTTGAGACTTTTCAGAACCGGATCGCCGTTCATCTCCTGGAGTTTTGATTTAACCGCTTTTAAAACGGGTACATGTTTACGCATTTCATGCCATTCGAGGAAATCGACGATATGCGCGCTGATGATGGTTCTTGCCTTTGGCACTTCTGCCTTTCTTTTATGAAGGGTGCGGTCTTTAAGTTTTGATAATTCATCTACGTTGATCAGCGTAATGTTTTCCAGGTTCTGCGCTGCGGGGTCAACGTTATAGGGGATGGACAGATCGATGATCAGTTTACCTCCCTGGTTTTCAAGATCCTCGCATCCTATTGTCGGGTGCGCGGCATTGGTGGCCACAATAATGATATCCGATGCTCTAACGTATTCGCTTAAGCGATCATGAGCGGCATATTGAATGCCGAGTTCCTGCGCAAGGGCAGCCGCTTTCTCTTCTGTTCGGTTGATCAGCGTTATATTTTTCGTTTCGAGGTAGTCGACAAGGTTTCTGCAGGTATTGCGCCCTATTTTACCAACGCCTACCAGAAGAATTTTTTTGTCAGCTACCTGGGGTATGGTTTGTTTTATAAACTGGATGGCAGAGAAGGAAACGGAAACTGTTCCGCCGCTTAATGCCGTTTGATTTTTGATCATTTTGGACGACTGCAATACGGAATTGACCAGCCTTTCCATAAAAGCGCCGATCCTGTGATGTTCTTTGGAGAACTTAACCGCTTGTTTTATTTGTCCTACGATTTCATAATCGCCCAGGATCTGAGAATCAAGTCCTGCAGAAACATTGAAAAGGTGTTCCAGGGCTTCTGTTCCGCTCCTGATATAGGATTTGGATAAAAAAATCTCTTTAGCGCCCTCTGTTTGAGCGCATAACAGTTCTACCAGTTGGTTTGCATCCGGGGCGAAGCCATAGATTTCTGTTCGGTTACAGGTGGATAAAATAAACAGTTCATGAATGCCGGAGGCGGTAGAGGAAGACAGAATAGAGGCATATTGTTCGGCGCTCACGGCAAACTGTCCGCGTATTGCCGCATCCGTCTTCTTATAGTTGACTCCTGCTACGAAAAACTTCGATATGTCCTGGTTGTTGGTGGAGTACATTGATCGTTCTAAAATCCTGCTGCAAAAATACTTGTGAAAGACTGATCAGGCTAATTTTAGTGTCATTACAATGTCATTTTAATCAATAGCCTCTATTTTATACAATACGAAAGTCGGCTTCATACAGTTGCCCGGGCAATTATAAACAATAGCTGGTTTGAAGACGCGATACATTGGCGCTCTATTTCCTCTGCGCTACTCATCTTTCGTTATGAGATCTTTCCCCGAAGGCTTCAGGTATCTTCTTCCATAGCCTTTACCTGACTATACGCATTAACCTGTATGCCGGCGAGCGGTGAGCGTGCGTGAAGGGGGCGCTATCTGTACTGCTTTTCCGAGGTAATAACTTTAAGCAGTGAATTTTTTAGCGGCTTTTATATTTATTCCGGTATTCCGCAAGCCGCTTGTTTAATCCTTCTTCATCATTGGGTTTATATTCCTTATTCTTTACAGCGCCTGGATCAAAGAAGTAGTCGTACAAATAATCATAGTTGACATTTTCTGTCATGCTGCGGTAGAGTTCGTATAATTGATTGCCGCGTTCTTTTGGCACAAAGGGAAACCAGGCGGCGAGCCATTGGGGTTTGTCTGATTGCGCCTGTTGCATTACTTCCAGCGGAACCTTGTACACTTCATGAAAAGAGTGAAGTCCTCTTTCCCTTTCGGAGATGTCAAAGGGATCTACATTGCCATTGAAATCGCTAAGCGTGGCCTGCATGGAACGGATGATGGCGGGATCATTCAATCGGCTGGCATATTTTTTCTTCAAGGATGCTATCTGGCTGCGGTAGCCTGCAAATTGTTTTTGCTGCGCAGCAAGCAATGCAGGATTGGGGCCTTGCTGTTCGATCCGCTTTTTTTCTTTCTCGAAGGCTTTGTCGAGAGAAGATTCTGCAGCATCGAGATACTCGCCACGGGTGAGCTGAACAAAGGGCAGTTTATTGTTGGGCGCTAGTATCACAATTTGTGATTCGTTGCTCCTAGTGATATATTTATAAACATTAGGATGAATCTTGGGGTCCGAATTGGCCTGCAATGATTCGGCCGACGAATTGATGCGGAAGCCATTGGCGGGCCAGGTAAAATAATATACGCCGGTACCGTTCAGGAAAGGAATGGGATAGGATCCGGGTATCGTATTAAAGTGAATGCCAAAAGAAGTTTGCTCTTCACTTACCGGGGTAAAATGACCTTTATCATCCAGCCATAAAGGATCATAACGCACGTTCCAGATCATAAACCTGACACCGAAAGAGGTTTTGAGGTTTTCTCTTCGGAAAGTTCCTAATCCGGCTACCGGGGTATAGCTTTTCTTTACCCATTGAACCAGTTTATCTAACTGGGCAACGCGGCGAAGTTGTACCGGATCGGAGGTTGTTTTAAGCCCATTATCGAACCGGTTGTTGTTCCACCAACCGATAACGCTGTCTTCAATGCGCTGAGCTTTTGAGGGCTGAGCGTATCCTGCTGATACCATGGCCAGCGTCAGCAGCCAAAAGATGAATGTTTTCATAGTTTTTGCGTTACGAAATTTTCCAATCGGGTCGTAAAAAATGACAGGTGTAACCTCCCGGGTTTTTTTGCAGATAATCCTGGTGTTCAACTTCTGCATTCCAAAAATCAGTGGCCGGAACAACTTCGGTAACGATCTGCCCTGGCCACTTGCCGGAAGCAGTCATTTCCCTGATCAATTCTTCAGCGACTTTTTTTTGTTCCTCATTTAAATAAAATATTGCAGACCGATAGGAAGTTCCCCTGTCGTTTCCCTGGCGGTTACTTGTGGTAGGATCATGGATCTGGAAAAAGAATTCCAGCAGCTTCCGGTAGGAAAGTACACTCGGATCAAACTCAACAGAGATACCTTCAGCATGATTTCCATGATTGCGGTAAGTGGCATTAGACACTTCTCCGCCAGTGTATCCCACCACGGTTGTTTTAACGCCAGGCAGGTTGCGGATAAGTTCTTCCACTCCCCAAAAACAGCCGCCTGCAAGAATAGCTTTTTCGATTTCCATTATGTTTTATTAAAAGGTGTATAATTATTGTTTCGAATGCAAAACAGCATAGATCTTATCGTCCCGGATATCTGCATTAATGCCATTAGCATGCCATCAGGCTAAGCGATTATTCATTTACCAGCAAAAATACGCCAGATATTGAACTGCGACGACAAGTCATGTTCAAGCGCCAATTATTATAGTTGCTGGTTGGTAATAAATTTACCCTGACTGAAGTAACTATTAATCAGGATGCATATTCAGCGAAACGCCAATCCGGTTCCAGGCGTTGATGGTAATAGCGATCATGATCACTTTCGCTGTTTTTTCTTCTCCAAGCAGGGCGATGGCCCGGTTATACAGATCCGCACGCAGCCCATGCTGACTGATCAGCGTCACTTCTTCGGTAATGTCTAAGATTATTTTCTCCTCTTCAGAAAAAATATTTCCGGCCTCACGCCAAACGCTCATTAAATAAATTCGTTTTTCCGTTTCGCCCAGTTTACGTGCATCGCCGGTATGTTTGTTCACGCAATACGCGCAACCGTTGATCTGTGAAGCCCGTATTTTGATCATTTCTATTTGAAGTTTATCTAACCCGCAATCTTTAATGTACATATCCAGTGCATTCATGGCCTGATAAGCTTTGGGCTGAACTTTGCCCATCTTGAATCTTTCTTCCATATGACTATTTTTATTGATTATTATACTGCTAAAGTACTACGAAGTGGTGAAATGACCTGATGACTG
>JBDTVL010000327.1:0-4036 GCA_040007215.1 Flavitalea sp. | reverse complement strand
GGGTAAGGAAAGGCCGGAGATTGATCAGTGGATACTATCCTCGCTGCATACGCTGACAAGGACTGTGACGGAATACATGAACGATTTTGAGCCCACACAGGCAGGAAGGGCTATTGAAGATTTTGTGGACGAACACCTCAGCAACTGGTATGTGCGTCTTTGCCGCAGAAGATTCTGGAAAGGAGAATATGAGCAGGATAAAATTTGCGCCTACCAGACGCTTTTTGAGTGCCTGGAAACCGTTGCCCGGCTGATGGCGCCTATTGCTCCGTTTTTCAGTGAGTGCATTTTCCAGAACCTGAATACGATTGCTCAAAGACATACTGAAGCATCGGTTCACCATACTTTATTTCCCACTGCTAACGAAAGCCTGATCGATACCTCGCTGGAAGAAAGGATGCAACTGGCCCAGGATATATCTTCGCTGGTATTGTCGCTGCGTAAAAAAGTGAATATTAAGGTTCGTCAGCCGCTGCAGAAAGTGCTGATCCCGGTAATGAGCGAAAAGATAAAGACGCAGGTGAGCCTGGTAGAGGAACTGATCAAAACCGAGGTAAACGTAAAAGAGGTGGAATACCTTGAAAGCAGCAATAGTTTTATCCGGAAGAAGATCAGGCCGAATTTTGTGGCCCTTGGAAAGAAGCTGGGCGCCAAAATGAAAGCCGTTGCAGCAGTTATTGGCGAATTATCGCAGGAAGACATCGCGAGGCTTGAAAAAGAAGGTTCTATTTCATTGTTAATTGATAAAGAACCTATAATATTACAACTACAGGAAGTGGAGATATCCGGCGAAGATATTCCGGGATGGATGGTTGCCAACAAAGATGCGCTTACTGTAGCGCTGGATGTAACGGTAACTCCGGGATTGGTGAGCGAGGGGAATGCAAGAGAACTCGTAAACCGGATACAAAAGATCAGGAAAGATAACGGGTATGAACTAACAGACAGGATAGTTGTTAAACTGTCAGGCAATACTGAATTAAAAGAGACTATAGCCCAATTTAATAGCTATATTTGCGCCGAAATTTTGGCAGATCAGCTTGAACTGGTTCCTGAAATTACCGGTGGCGCTGAAGTTGAAGTAAACGATATTCCGATAACAGTTATTGTTACCAAAAAAGCCTAACAGTATGGCAACCAAAAAGAAAGTAGCAAAACATGCTACAAAACCAACAGCGGTTAAAAAAACAGCTTCTGCTAAAAAACCGGCTGCCAAACCTGTAAGTCATAGCAAGCCTGCCAAACCAGTTCCCAAAAAAGCGGTTAAGGCAAGCGATAAAAAGTCGCCGGTAAAAAAAGTAGTTAAACCTATTACCAAGCAGGCGCCTGCAAAGCATAAGGTAACGCCAGCAAAACCGGCTCCTGCTTTGAAACCCATTAAAAAAATAGAAGTTAAACATCCAGTGATGCCGAAAAAAGAGGACAAGAAGCCTGAGATAAAGAAAGCGGAAGTAAAAAAACCGGAACCCGTAGCGGTTGCCCCGGTTAAGAAAGCAGCTCCACCAGCAAAACCTGTTAAAGTAGTCATCCCCGAGATGCTCACTAAAACAGTAAGGAAATACGAGCCAGAATTCACTAAATCCGTACTTGATCAGCCTGTATTCATACCTGATCTAACGCCAACCATGAGGTATAGCGATGCAGAACTCCAGGAGTTCCGCGAGCTGATCCAGAAAAAACTGGAACAGGCTAAAAAGGAACTCACCTACCTGCAGGGCCTTATTACCCGCAAGGATGAAATGGGCGGTGATGAGAATGAGAACAGGTATATGACCATGGAAGATGGCAGTATGAGTATGGAAAGGGAACAACTGGCGCAGATGGCCAGCCGCCAGATCAACTACATCGATCATCTTGAAAAAGCGATCATGCGTATTGAGAACCGCACCTATGGCATCTGCCGGGTTACCGGTAAACTGATCGATAAAGCGCGTCTTCGCGCTGTTCCTCATGCTACGCTCAGCATCGAGGCCAAACAGATGATGAACAAATAGTCACATGCTATTGGTACCATAAACCATACTGCTCGCGCAGTATGGTTATTTTATTGCCCAAAATCTTTTGGTATTACTTAACCTCCTGCATCTCTACTAACCGGTGGTAAAAACCATTTGCGGCCAGTAACTGGTCGTGGGTTCCTCTTTCCACGATCTTTCCTTTCTGGAGAACAAGGATCTCATCGGCATGGCGAATAGTGCTTAACCGATGGGCTATAACAATACTGGTGCGGTTCTGCATCATTTTATTAATAGCGTCCTGCACCAGCCGTTCGCTTTCGGTATCGAGCGATGAAGTGGCTTCATCGAGAATTAATATAGGAGGGTTTTTGAGTAACGCCCTGGCAATCGTGAGCCTTTGTCTTTCTCCGCCGCTGAGCTTTGATCCCCTGTCGCCGATATTGGATTGGTAATTGTCTTCCTTCTCCATAATAAAATCGTGCGCATTGGCGATACGAGCCGCCTGTTCTATTTCTGCAATATTCGCGGCAGGATTACCGAGCGTAATGTTTCCGGCGATTGAATCATTGAATAGTATCGGCTCCTGGGTTACAATGCCCATCTGGTCTCTTAAGGAATGAAGGGAATATTTACGGATATCCACGCCATCTATAAGTAACTCGCCCGAACTGATATCATGGAAGCGTGGTATCAGGTCGGCCAGCGTTGATTTTCCGGCGCCTGACGAACCTACCAGCGCTATGGTTTGTCCTTTGCGAATAGTAAAATTGATCTGGTCAAGTATCACTGCATCTTCATAGTTAAAACTTACGTTCCTGAATTCAATGCAGTTGCTGAAACGTTCCAGCGTTACCGGCGATACCGCTTCCTGAACATTGACCGGCGCATTGATGATCTCTTCTATGCGCTTGATAGCGGCCCCGCCTCTTTGTACATTATAGAATGCGGTAGACAGCGATTTTGCGGGATTGATGATCTGCGTGAAGAATACGATATAGGCGATAAAGGTATCCGGCTGAATAAGGCTGCTGGAGAACACCAGCCTTCCGCCAAAAAAAAGTACGCAGCACAATACCACCACGCCCAGGAATTCCGACATCGGCGAAGCCAGGTCTCTTCTGAAGATCATTTTATTGCGCAGATTATTGAGCGTGTCATTGCTGTTAAAGAAACGCATGCGCAAAAGCTTTTCTGCATTGAAGGCTTTGATCACTCTTAATCCCCCAAGGGTTTCATCAAGGATGGACATCATGGTGCCCATCTCTTCCTGCGCCAGTCCCGATTGCTTTTTCAGCGAGCGGCTCACGCGGCCAATAATAAAACCTGTCAGCGGTAATAATATGACTAGAAAAAGAGAAAGCGCCGGGCTCAGGAATATCAGCGTAACGAGTATAACTATAATGGTTATAGGTTCTTTCAACAAACCTTCCAGCGTACTGATGATGCTCCATTCTATTTCATTGGCATCGTTGCTCATTCGGCTGGTGATATCGCCTTTTCGCTGTTCTGTGAAATAGCCAATGGGCAGTTCGAGGATCTTGGTATACAGGTCGGCCCTTAGTCGTTTCATGATGCGGTTACGTATTGGCGCGAGTATGCGATACGACAGATAGATAAACAGGTTCTTGAAAAAGATACCTAAAATGATGATGACGCAGATCGCGCCCAGCGCATACACGGCGTTATGTTCGCGAATAAGTTTGCTGAGAAAGAATTTCAGGTAGTTCATGATTCCGTCTGCAGAAAACGAAAAATTTGAAGCCACGTTAACCAGTTTCTCTTTACCGAAAAGCAATTGCAGGAAAGGAACCAGCATGGCCAGCGATACCAGTGAAAATATCATGGAAAGCACGTTGCACAGCACATATAACGCTACCTTACCTTTCTGGTCGCGCAGGTATTTTAGAACGGTGGAGAAACGTTTCATGGGCAGCAAAGATAGCTGGAAGAAAAGGGAAATGAAAAATAGAAAAGTTAAAAGCCGGACCCCTCAGTTAAACATCGATTCCGCTTTCGCTACCGCTTCAGGTTTACCCACGTCTATCAGGTCTGTACCGGTATGATCGAAGCCTTTAATG
>JBDTVL010000326.1:0-4046 GCA_040007215.1 Flavitalea sp. | reverse complement strand
TCTGCAGTCATAACCGGCAGTTCCGCTTTGTTGTAATCTTTTAAATTCCGCGTAATGATCAGGTCGCAATGATGAATCAGCGCCAGTTCATACTGTACGGCATCTTCTACATCTGAAAAACCTGAATGAATGGCTTTACGGATAGCGATACTCTCCGTGGGTAATATTTGAAGTTCTTCTTCGAGTAAACTTACCGACCTGACGGCAGCAGGCTTGCCAGCCAGTTTCCTGGTAAAATAAAAAACATTCAGCAGACTATGCGCTGAAGCGCATAAAGTATAATTTCTTTTGTTTGTAAGCGATAACAGCTTTGATGCCGATTGATCATAAGGCGCCCGCATCAGTATGGCATCAAGCAGTATATCAGAGTCTATGAAAAGCTTCATTTATTTTTATGTTTACCAATAATATGATCCCTGTAGCCGGATTTATGATCAAAATCGGGAGTTGGTTTTTTAACCGCCTTAAGCTCTTTGACCCATCCTGCAATCGGAATATCTTCTTTTTCTTTTTCTGCCAGCGCAGCAAGATAATTCTCCACGATCCTTGACAGGCTCACCTTCTGCTTACTGGCATATTTCTTTGCCCTGACAATAACACTGTCTTCAATATTCAGGGTTAATTTAATATTTGCCATCGTATCGAATATTTTGTTACGTACAAATTTATTAAAAAAGTTACGTACAATATATTTTTTTATGATCTTTTTTAAACAGCATGAAGAACAAAGTAAAACAACAGTTTCAGGCAGCCCATGGGAAAGAAAGGTTTTAGGATAGTATTTTAACCAGGCATGAACACCTCAACGTCCGTTTACATTCCATCTCCTTCATACAGCAGCGACATATTAGGATCTATGGTGAATTTTTCCGGAGCGCTATTCATGGGAATGGTATAAGTCGTTTCCTTTTCTTTGATCAGCGTGGATTTGAACAGCGTGCCCTCCGGCCCTTCGATCTGAATGACTAACGGGAACTGGAAAACCTGCGACTGCTTCTGCATAACGGTAACAAATACCTGCTTTTTGACATTGTCATATTTCCAGGCGATATCCAGTTTAGGATGCCCCGGCCACAGCAGCCATTGGGTAAAGAACTGCTGAAGGTTTTTGCCCGATACTTCTTCCATCGCCTTCCTGAAATCGTCCGTAACGGCATTTTTACCGCTGAACCGGGAATAGTAAAGCCGTATGCCCTTCCAGAACAATGAGTCGCCTACCTGTTTCCTTAACATGTGCAGTACCCATCCTGCTTTCTGGTAAGCGTTGGGATTGAGCAGGCTCATATAATCGGAGGCAGACGTATCGACGATGGGTTTGAATCTTTCTTTAGAGAAGGCAATGACCTTTTTCCTGGCGATCAGCAGCTCTTTGCGTAAGGTGTCGGCGCCATATTTGTTTTCGAGGTACATCAGCGAAAGATAGGTGGCGAAACCCTCGCTGAGCCACAGATGCGACCAGTCGGCCTCGGTAGCCATATCGCCAAACCACTGGTGAACGATCTCATGGGCGATCAGTTTTTCGCTCTTGCGGGAACCAGTAACCGAAGATTCAGCATAGAAGATCGCCCCGGCATTTTCCATTCCTCCAAAAACAGTTTTGGATTGCACGTTGGCGAGTTTCTGGTAAGGGAAGGGAGCGATATGTTTTATGAAGAAAGGAAGGATCTCTACGGCGGCGGCATAATCGGTAAAACCTTTATCCCTGTCCTGCGGGAACACCCAACTGGTTACCGGCACCGGCACACATGGGGTATTCGGTTCTGCCGAAAGCAAATCGCCGCTGTCGCGGATACTACGGGTATTGGCTACCTGCCCGGCCATGCCCACGGCAAATTCTGCCACGCCGATGGTCATGATCTTGGTGGGCAGGCTCACCGGTTCATGCCAGTGCGTAAGTTTTACATCATGAGGAAGATTGGTTTCTTCTATCAGTATTCCATTTGATACTACCTGGTAATGCGATGGCGCTTTGACGATGAAGTCTGCACCGGCTTTATCGCCCGGATGATCTATACAGGCCAGCCAGTTGCGCGCACGGTTGGGCCAGTTGTCTGCAAAGAACCCGCGCTGGTTATATTTATTTTTTGAAATGATGAGTCCATCGGCGGGGATTCCCTTGTATTGTATACTGATGTTTCTTTCTTCTCCGGCTTTGAAAGCGCCATTGATGCGTAACAGGTCGTTCGAATGACTGAAAGGCAGTGATCTATTATTCTCCGCTACCGTTATTACCCGCATACCCTTACCATTACTTTTGATGGATACCAGGTCGATCAGTATAACGGCGCTTTCTTTCACTACGCTGAAATGCAGTTGGGATATAGCTTTTAGGGTATCGTTATTGTCGTTCAGCTCTATATCGAAAACATAATCGAGTACATTGATGATGGGATGTTTATCGTCTTTTTTCTGCGCAGTAACGGATAGGCAAACCAATAAAAAAGAGATAATAAAGGAAACTATTTTTCTTTTATTATCTCTTTGCGAGCAATAACCTTTTACCTGTATTAACCGCATGGTATTGATTTTGGTTCAGAGAATATATCGCAAAGTACTTCTTTTAACGATATCGCTCCAACCTCCGGAATACTGTGCGCCAGCTAGTTCTTATCCTTTTTTTTCCTCGGCCCTACATCGGCCATACTGATGTTTATAAGCCAGGGAAAACTTAATCGCATTATTTAAATGCGTACTTTGAGGCGCTGCCCGAAATTAATAATATCAAAAGATATTTTGTAAAAGAAATTTTACCGGCCTATAAATATTTCCTCCATCATGAGCCAATCAAAAAAATGCATCATTGTTATCCTTGTTCTCTTTTTTGCGCTGAGCGCAGTGCAGGCACAGGCTATTGCCGGGATCGGCGAACTGCATATCCGCCAGGGACTTCCCAATTTTGCTGCAAAAATAAAACAGGGTAAGAAACTTAAGGTTGCCTACTTCGGCGGAAGTATTACCCAGCAGGATGGCTGGCGCGTGTACTCCATGCAATGGCTGCAGAAACGTTATCCCAAAGCTTCTTTCGAAGAAGTGAATGCCGCTATTGGCGGAACAGGTTCTGAATTTGGCGCTTTCCGTTTACAGGATCATGTGCTGCAATTCAAGCCCGACCTGATGTTCGTGGAATTCGCGGTAAATGATTATGGCGGCGACAGCCTGGCTACTATTTGCGGTATGGAAGGTATTGTGCGGCATGCATGGAAGGATAATCCCTCCATGGATATCTGCTTTATCTATACGCTACAGGAGGAAATGAGAGTTCAGGAAACCAGCGGAACATTACCCGCATCTGCAGCGGCGATGGAAAAAGTAGCGGACAGATATGCGATTCCCTCTATCAATTTTGGCGTGGAGATCTGCAAAAGAGTACAGTCGAAAACGCTGGTGATGACAAACCCCGATTCTACTATCTTCCATGGCACAACTGTTTTTAGTCGCGATGGCGTTCATCCTTATGAAGAAACAGGTCATCGTATTTACCAGCAGGTATTTGCAAGATCTTTTAGAGCTATTACCGCCGGCGTTAAAGCAGGGCCTGCAGCGCATACAATGGGTTCGCCTTTGCAGGCCGGCAACTATTCATTGGCTGCTATGATCGATGTAGAGAAAGTTAATCTGAGCGCTAACTGGTCCATACTGCCTATCGATCCGAATGGCCCGTATGAATCTTTCAGAAAGTTCCTGCCCAGGCTGGCTACTGCTGAACGAACCGGAGAAACCATCAGCCTTCGTTTTAAAGGAACAAGGATTGGCGTGTATGATGTGATGGGCCCCGCAACCGGAAGAGTGATCGTTGAAGTAGATGGCGTGGTAAAAGATACCATGTATCGATTCGATGCCTACTGTACCTGGAGCAGGATGAATACTTTTGTGATCAGTCTCCCTGATGCTATTCATAACGTAGTTTTCCGCGTTCTGGCCGAGCCATTCGATAAAGCGGCGATCCTGAAAAAGCGCGGCGGGGTGATCGAAAATCCTGTGGACTACGAACATAATAACTGGTATGTAGGAAAAATACTGATCGATGGAGAACTGCTAAACTAAAA
>JBDTVL010000325.1:0-4056 GCA_040007215.1 Flavitalea sp. | reverse complement strand
AATAATGAAACCTATTTTGAACATTCCTATCTCTCTTCTTACCTCGGATTTACCCTCGTTCAGGGTAATGACCTTATTGTAAAAGATAATTATACCTGGTTAAAAACTATAGGCGGACTGGAAAAAGTGGATGTTATCATGCGACGCGTGGATGATATTTATTGCGATCCGCTGGAATTGAGAGAAGACTCACAGTTAGGTATACCTGGTTTACTTCAATCGGTCAGAAGCGGTAATGTAAGTATTGCCAACCCTCTGGGCAGCGCGATATTGGAGAACCCGGGATTGATGCCTTTTCTTCAGCAGATATCACGTTATTTTTTAGGCGCCGACCTGATACTGCCAACGATCGCTTCCTGGTGGTGCGGCCAGCCAAAAGAACTGGATTATGTACTGGATAATCTTCAGTCGCTGGTGATAAAAAAAATTCATCGTAGTCCAACCGGAAGTTCTTCCATCGACGGCGCCGCTCTTTCCGACCGGGAGAGGAACGCTTTTAAAGAACGTATTAAAGCTAACCCATCATTATATGTGGGGCAGGAAAAAGTAGAGATCTCTTATACGCCTTCGCTTATCAATGGCGCTATTGAACCGAGAAAGGGTTTATTCAGGAGCTTCCTGGTTAGTAATAA
This sequence comes from Flavitalea sp., assembly GCA_040007215.1. Classification (GTDB taxonomy): domain Bacteria; phylum Bacteroidota; class Bacteroidia; order Chitinophagales; family Chitinophagaceae; genus Flavitalea. Next base: position 3,424 of record JBDTVL010000325.1, on the reverse strand, counting down.
CAGCGATTATACGGCTATGACAGGCGGGCTGTGCAGAACCTCTACCGAAGCTGGTAATTTTCTTATTTCTAACCAGCTTGGAGGAATCAGTAAAGATGCCTGGATCATTTCTCCTGAACCGGGACGCGTTATCAATGTTTTAAAAGATAAGCCGGATAAATCTACTGTATATTATAACGATATGCTGCCCAGCCATGCCGCTGAAAATTTATTCTGGGTGGGCCGCTATACCGAGCGCGTTCTGGGCAATGCCCGTTTCCTGCGTACGGTTATGCAATTTGTGGCGGAAGGAAATAAACTGCTTACAGACAATAATGTTCAGACAGAAAAGAACCTGTTAATAGCGCTGACGAAATACAGTTACACTTATCCTGGATTTGCCGGAGATAAAAGCGGAGAAAAATTTGCCGAGCCCTGGAAGGAATTAAAAGATGTTCTTTTAAATGAAAACAGACCCGGTAGCCTGAAATATAATTTTTTACAATTCCATAAAGCTATTCATGAGGTACGCGATCATTGGTCAACAGATACCTGGCGCGTTCTGCGGGGTATAGAGGAAGAGTTTCATCGCCATATTCCCTTATCGCATCACAGCCACCTGGAAATGTTACATACCCTCGATAACCTGATCACCTCCATAGTGGCTTTTATCGGACTGAACAGGGAAAGTATTTCGCGCGAACAGGGCTGGATCATGCTTGACCTCGGAAGAAAGATCGAACAGAGCCTTTTATTAATAACGATGTTAAGAACCACCCTTGTTGGAAAATATAATGAACAGGTGGAATATAATCTGCAGCAGAGCGTATTGATAAGTAATGAAAGCCTGGTGAACTATCGGTATAAATACCGTAGACCCATTCAGAACCTGCTGGTGCTGGACCTGATGCTGTTTGATCCTAATAATCCACGATCGCTGACTTACCAGGTAGACAGGTTGAAAGCGTATCTTAAGAATCTTCCAAAAAATAAAACAGGGTACTCCTTAACGGAATATGAGCGATTGATACTGGAAGCCGATACCCTGCTTAAACTGGCAGATAAACATGAGCTGGCCAACCCGGATGAAGATGATCCTGAATACAAAAAACTCAATGAGTTTCTATCAAAAATGTATTTTCTCCTTGCCGCAATACCAGGCGTTATTTCGAAAGCCTATTTTAAACATGAGCTGACCCCCAAAACAATCATTTTTGAATGAACGGCCCTTGTTAAAAGATTCCATGAACTACACTATAACTCATAAAACAGCTTACACGTATTTTGAACCGGTAAGCCTGTGCCATAATATTGTTAAGCTGATACCACGCACTACCGATCTCCAGGTTTGTAAAGCCTCCAGGGTTAAAATTTATCCCCAGCCTGATGTGCTTAACGAATACATAGATTTTTTCGGCAACAAGGTCATTTATTTTTCGATAGAAAAGGAACATAAGCAACTAACCGTAAACGTTACCTCTGAAATTGAAAGAGCTCTCGCCTCGCAAGCCGAAGCTTTAGCGAAGTCGGGCATTAGAAATAATATTACCATCGAAGCGGTAAAGTTGAGTCTTCTTGATCTTAACCTGGAATCGGCCGAGATCAGCCAGTATATTTTTGAAACGCCTATGACAGCCTGGAATGAAGAGATCAAAGCCTATGCACTGCAATCTTTCAGCCCCGGCAGATCTTTTTTTGACGCCGCCAGGGAACTGATGCACAGGATATATACCGACTTTGAATTCAAGTCGGGATTTACCACTATCGCCACGCCCTTATCTACGGTTATGCAGCAACGTAAGGGCGTATGCCAGGATTTTGCGCACCTGGCTATTGCCTGCATACGCTCGGCAGGTCTGCCTGCCCGCTATGTTAGCGGTTATATTGAAACTATTTCTCCGGCTGGCCTTCCACGGCTAACCGGCGTTGATGCCTCGCATGCCTGGTTCAGCGTATATATTCCTGGTATGGGATGGACCGATTTCGATCCTACCAATAATAAAATGCCTGCCGAACAGCATATCACCATCGGATGGGGCAGGGATTATATGGATATAGCTCCTCTGACTGGAATAATTCTTAGCAGCGGCAGGCATAAATTAACTGTTTCGGTTGATGTTAGGCGAGAGATCTGAAATTGGTCGATACAGGTCGATATGCGGAGAAGGGTATCAGCCATAATAGGGTTCAGCACAGTCATCGCATTTAGGGCTGAAACCAACGTGTGGAATGTGTTTCGCCCTTTGTTCCCGCCCTTAAGCTCCCGTTAAAACTGATGGTATAATTGTTGAATAAAACTGTTTATAAAATTCTCTCATGAAGCTTTATGCCTGCTCTAATTGCAAAAATCCTCTCTATTTCGAAAATAATATTTGCCTCAACTGCCGACACACGGTTGGTTTTGATTCTATTGATTTATTAATGATCACATTAGCGTCGAAAAATGGCGTGGAGTTTACGAATGTTTCCAATCAGCGGCAGGTTTACCGGTTCTGTAAAAATGCCGAATATGGAACCTGTAATTGGCTCGTACCCATTTCCAGCGCCTCCTCTTATTGTCTTGCCTGTTCGCTGAACAGGGTAATTCCCGCTTTAACCAGCGATGCTAACTTAAAAAGATGGAAAAATATTGAAGTGGCAAAACACCGGCTTGTATATTCTTTGCTGCGACTGCGACTGCCAGTTTTAAGTAAGGAAAAAGGAGAAAATGGTATCGCTTTCGACTTCATGGCCGACGCTTCGCCGGTAGAAAGAGTGATGACAGGTCATGATAACGGAACCATTACCTTAAACATTGAAGAAGCCGACGAAGATGCGCGGGTGAGGCATAAGCTTGATCTCGGAGAGAAATACAGAACTCTGCTGGGGCATTTTCGCCACGAAATAGGTCATTACTACTGGGAAATACTTATAAAGGACCATAACCCCCTTCAGCAATTCCGTAAGATTTTCGGCGATGAACAAAAGGATTACTCCATGGCCCTGGAATCTTATTATCAAACAGGGGCTCCTGCTAACTGGAGCGAGTTCTTCATCAGTCCTTATGCTACATCTCATCCCTGGGAAGACTGGGCGGAAACCTGGGCGCATTATTTACATATGATGGATACCCTGGAAACGGCCTATGCATTTGGTATCAGGATAAATCCTTCCGGACTGAATGATGAGCCTGCTATTAAAGCCAGTATCATGAAAGACCCTTATGTTATAGCCGATTTTGAGCGCATCATGAAATGGTGGCTCCCACTCAGCTTTGCGGTGAATAGTTTAAACCGCAGTATGGGCCACGCCGATTTTTATCCCTTTGTGATCTCTGCACCGATAGTGGCAAAATTAAAATTCATTCATGAACTTTGTTTTGCAGGCAATAATGGCGCTGCGGTAAAGTAATTTTACTTTTTCTTTTTAGCGCGCCTTAGATCTAACGTATAAGGATATTCGCTAT
>JBDTVL010000324.1:0-4088 GCA_040007215.1 Flavitalea sp. | reverse complement strand
TTTCTCTAACGCTTTCTCGAAAGCCTTATTCTCAGGAACGCCATTGCACGATATGGCAAAACTGATCATCGACAAAAAGGCAAAGGCAGGAATCGTTCTCATTTTTTAATGGTTTTGCTATTATATCGGGTAACGAAGCAATTGTCATCAAGTCGAATTCCAGGGCAACCAATTTCTCCCGCTAATCCATTGGCCGTGAAACGTGTATTTTTCAAGTGCAATAATGGCATTTTATTCCATTATTCTATCAAAGTAAAGGCAGCATTACTCAAAAGCATATGGATACGATCTGGGAAATTAAGGGGACTGTTAAATAATATTGCTAACATCATAACGGATTCCGGCACAAGCAAAAAAAGCATCGCCTGGGCGATGCTTTTACCTGATGAAATCAGAATAAATCAAATATTATTAAGAAGCCAGCGCGCTTACCTTACGGGTAAGCTTGCTTTTCAGATTTGCCGCTTTATTCTTGTGAATGACGCCCTTCTTAGCCAGCCTGTCAATCATAGAGATTACGCCTGGTAAAGTTTCGGAAGCGCCCTTAATTTCCTTGATCTCTTTAAGATCACGGATAGCATTACGGGTTGTTTTTCCATAATACCTGTTTCTATCCCTACGTTTGGTAGCCTGACGAACATCTTTCTTAGTAGCCTGGTGATTTGCCATTTCGCTCGAAAATTTTAAGAGGGCAAATGTACATGATTCTTCCGAATATCGAGACCCGGAGCTTAAAATTCTTCTATTTTTTTAGTAGGAGCCTGATTATCATACAAATTACCCCTTTCCCGGCAATATATTTTGACCGATATTTGTAACCCGTTTATTAGGGCGATATTTGTAGCCTTTGCGTTATGGCTAATAAGTTTACTATTTTATGAAGGATTTTAGTTTTATTACCAACTCCCATCCGGCTTTTATAGAAAGTATGTACCAGGATTTTTTAAAGAATCCTGACACCATAGACCCGGATTTCAGGAAATTTTTTGAAGGATTCGACTTTGCCGTTTCTTCCCGGAACGGTAACGCTAACGGAGCTTCCAATAGCAACGTGGCAGGAGGGCCTAAACCGGCCGATCCGGTAGTTAACCGCACAACAGACGGTGTGGACTGGAAAAAGGAACTGGGCGCCTACAGGCTTATCCTGGGCTATCGCAATAAAGGTCACCTGCTGGCTAAAACCAATCCTATACGCCCCAGGAAAGACCGCGGCGCCAACCTCGACCTGAGCTTTTTCGGTTTTACCGAAGAAGACATGCTTAAAAACTTCTTCGCAGGCAACCTCATAGGGCTGGGAACCACCACCCTTAAAAATATTCTTGACCATCTTCAGAAATGTTATGCCAGTCATGTAGGCATAGAATTTAAATATATCAGCGATCAGAAAAAGGTTGACTGGCTGACCACGGAAATGGAAAAGAACTGGCTCAAACCAGTTTCCCTCGATCAGAAAAAACGTATCCTGGAAAAACTTAACCAGGGCGTTATGTTCGAGAAATTCCTGCACACCAAATATGTGGGTCAGAAAAGGTTTTCACTGGAAGGTGGAGAAACCACTATTCCCGCCCTCGATGCGATCATTAATACCGCCGCCGACCACGACGTGCAGGAAGTGGTGATCGGCATGGCTCATCGCGGACGACTTAACATCCTGGCTAACATTATCGGAAAAACATACGAACAGATATTCAGTGAATTTGAAGGCACCGCCAAACTCGACCAGACCATGGGCAGCGGCGACGTGAAATATCACATGGGATATGGAAGCGAAGTGCAAACGCCTAATGGTAAAACCGTGCATCTTAAATTATGCCCCAATCCTTCGCATCTCGAAGCGGTTGATCCGCTGGTGATAGGATTTGCGAGAGCCAAGGCCGATGTGCTGTACAAAAGCGAATACGACAAAATATTGCCGATACTTATTCATGGCGATGCCTCTATTGCGGGCCAGGGTGTAGTATATGAAGTGATGCAGATGAGTAACCTCAGGGGTTATTTTACCGGCGGCACCATTCATTTTGTGATCAATAACCAGATTGGGTTCACCACCGATTTTGATGATGCGCGCAGCGCCGATTATTGCACCTCCGGAGCGGCGATGATACAGTCGCCCGTGTTGCACGTTAATGGCGATGATGCCGAAGCCGTAGTGAAATGCGTGGAGATCGCCACCCGCTACCGCCAGGAATTTAATTCAGATATCTTCATTGATATGGTTTGCTATCGCAGGCATGGACACAATGAAGGCGATGATCCTAAATTCACCCAGCCTGCTTTATATGCTATCATAGAAAAGCATCCTAATCCCAGGGAAGTGTACACCAATTTCCTGCTGGAGAATGGCGAAACAGATGCGAAAGACCTGGCCAGGGATATGGAAAAGAAGTTCTGGGGCGACCTGCAGGAACGATTGGATGAAATAAAACAGAATCCGCTTCCCTACAAATATCAGCAGCCGGAAGTTTGGTGGAAGAGCCTGCGCAAAGCTACTGCGGATGACTTCCTGCAATCGCCGGCTACAGGTATTTCGGAGGCCAATTTTAAAAATGTTTTCGATACGCTCATGAAGTGGCCGGAAGATTTTAAGCCGCTTCGCAAAGTGGAGAAGATCATTCTCGATAAAGTTAAGTTATTCAATGAAGAAGGCAAGGTAGACTGGGCCACCGGTGAATTGATGGCTTATGGCAGCCTTTTGCTGGATGGTAAGAACGTAAGAATGAGCGGCCAGGATGTACGCCGGGGAACCTTTTCGCACCGTCATGCCATCCTGCGCGATGAAAATACCGATAAAGCGCATAGCCGTCTCAGTAAGATCCCCGGGGCCGAAGGAAAATTCAGAATATACAATTCATTGCTTAGTGAATATGCCGTAGTGGGATTTGAATATGGTTACGCCATGGCTACGCCTAATACCCTGGTATTATGGGAAGCGCAGTTTGGCGATTTTGTCAATGGCTCCCAGATCATCATCGACCAGTTCCTCAGCAGCGCTGAACAGAAATGGAATCGTATGAATGGCGTGGTACTGTTACTGCCGCATGGTTACGAAGGGCAAGGCCCTGAGCATTCCAGCGCCCGCATGGAAAGATTTCTGCAAATGTGCGCCGAACTGAATATGGTGATCACGAATATCACCACGTCGGCGAATTTCTTTCATGCGCTCAGGCGTCAACTGGTTTGGCAGTTCCGCAAACCATTGATTAATTTTTCTCCGAAAGCTAATCTCCGTCACCCCGGATCTTATTCGCTGATGAAGGAATTCACTTCCGGATCATTCAAAGAAGTGATCGATGATAGTTATGTAGGCGAAGCCTCAAAAGTGAAAAAGGTATTGTTCTGCAGCGGCAAAGTGTATTTTGACCTGGCCGAACACCAGCTAAAAGGCGCTCATAAAGATACTGCCGTGATCCGCCTGGAACAGATATACCCGCTGCCGGTTAAACAACTGGAAGACCTTTACAACAAGTATAATAAAGCTACCTGGTTCTGGGTGCAGGAAGAACCGCTGAATATGGGCGCAGCTTCGTTCCTGCAGATGAATCTTAAAACGATAAATTACGGCGTTATCAGCCGACAGCCCAGCGCTTCGCCGGCCACCGGTTATTTAAAAGTGCATGCGATGGAACAGGCGGAGATCATCGAAACGGCTTTTGGCATATAAAATAAAAATGGTTGATTTACCCTGAAACAAACAACTGATTAATCAAGACATTATGATCGATATTAAAGTTCCAACGGTAGGAGAGTCTATAAGCGAGGTTACTTTACTGAAATGGGTGAAGAAAGAAGGCGATTATGTACAGCGTGATGAAGTGATCGCTGAACTGGAAAGTGAGAAAGCCACTTTTGAAGTGAATGCAGAAAAAGCAGGAACGCTTAAGCTTTCCGCTAAAGAAGGCGATACCCTTAAGATCGGGGATGTCATCGCTTCTATCGATGAAACCGCCGTGCAGCCCGCAGGCGCAGCTCCGGAAGCTCCCGCAACCGCCGCAGCTAAACCTGCAGCGCAACCGGAAGTAAAAGCCGCCGTGGCCACAGAAACTAAAGCGCCTGCCGATATCAAAGCTACGCCTGTCGCTTCAGCGATC
>JBDTVL010000323.1:0-4096 GCA_040007215.1 Flavitalea sp. | reverse complement strand
GTTTGATGATCAACTCCCGAAATTTTAACGGCGCCGCTCACCCGAAGCGTTACTTCAGCCTGCGCCTTTTTATTAGTGGTATTGGTGATCGTAACCGGAACGGCAAGGCTATCGCCCATACTCAGGAACCTCGGCAGCGCGGTACTCACTACCAAAGGATCGGCTACGGTAATGGCTGATTCCGCCGACCCAAAGGCATTGTCTTTATAGGCAACTGCCATCAGTCTTACCTGGCCGCTGAAATGAGGAATAGTAAATGAAAATGTAGCCTGCCCATCGCCGCTGGTTTTAGCGATTCCGCTCCAGTAAGAAACGATCTGCACGCGTTTGGAAGGCATGGGGTTGGTCCTTTTCTGCATATCCATTTCACCATCGCCGCCCGTGCTGCTCAACCGGGCCCTGAGTTCAGGAAACAACAGGGGATAAAGATCGTAAGCGTCTACCTCAAGGGCTCTTGATGCATAGAAATAATGATAGGGATCGGGCGTCTTAAAATCGCTTACCTGCAATACCCCATTGTCAACAGCGGCTAACGTTACATAGCTTCCTGGGATAGCCTTCACCGTTACTTGCTGTACCGTGCGCGAACGGGAATTCTTTGCCGCAACGATCTCTACTTTATTGATCCGGTCGTTTTCTTCCACCTTTATATTCTGAAAGCCATGCGCCACCGTGAGCGGTATATCACTGATGCCATGCGGCTTGATCAGCGTTGCGGTAATGTATACATTGGGCAGGTAGGACTCGCCGATCAGCAGATTAACGGACGCGCTTCTTTTGTCCACCTGCACATACTGGTAAGAAATCACCTTATCGGTTTCCATCGTTACCAGCATTCGGCCGCTGAAAGGAAGTTTGAACAACACTTTGGCGCTGTCGCCCGTTTTATAGGTCGTCTTATCGGTTTCAATATCAATGTTACCTTCCGTATTTACTTCAAACGAACTGTTGTCGCCGCCCCATGATCCATAGCTGTAAAAACTTTTACTGACATAAGCTGCCGCCCCGGGAATGGCTATGCGCAATTCATAATTTCCCGGCGAACGCGGCACAAAAGAGTAGGAAGAATTTTCGCCGCTGATGGTAATGGACTGGTCCGTAAGTAACTTATCATCCTGCTGCGATTCATACCTGAAATAACTACCGGTTTTTGACAATACCGTACGGTATTCATGTTTGATGACTTTTATATTTGCTTTCACTCCGGAAACAATGCCCTCTTCTTTATTCAGGGCAATGACTGGAAATTTAACGGACTGATTAAGGGGATAGTAATAATAGCCATCGTCAGCAACGCCAAAAAATACGGGCTGTGTAAATATATCGGCCGATACGCTTCGGCTGACCGGCCTGCCGGTTTCATCAAATACGGTGGCATAAAAATTAGCCTGCAGCAATCCGGCATTGCTGAACAGGGCAGGCGTTTCATACAGCTCAACAGCATTGCCCTGCGCATCTGTTTTACCTTCTTTAACCACTTTATCCATCGCTATACCCTGGTTACTGATACTGAAGTCATAACCGGAATATTTCTTAGGACTGAAAAATTTAGACCTTACCTGTATCTCCGCTTCATAATTCCTGTTGGCGGCAGGCGGACCAAAAAAGTTAACGGCATTGATGGAAAGCCTGGCCGTTTGTCCCGGAACAAGAAAAGGTTTATCTAATGTTGCGGCCACCTTGATCCTGTCGGGAACAAATTCCTCGACACTAAAATTCTTATTGCTGAGCAACACATCATTCGAAGTATATACTTCCAGCACATACGATCCGGTAATTGCGGATGGTGAAAGGTCAATATTACCTTCCGCAGAGCCCTGTTCATTCAGCGTTTTACGGAAAGTTTTCAGTTCCTTGCCATTGGGTAAAAGGAATTTAAATTTCAGCGGTATCTCGCCGGGTGTTTTCCATAAGCGATCGCGCAGCACCACAGAGAAATTTACTTTTTCGCCTGGCCGGTAGATATCGCGTTCGGCATATATAAAGGCATCGAGTCCGGTACTGTTGCTGCGTTTGCCGCCTGTTTCAAATCTGGAAGTATTTACTTTAGTGGCATTAAAAGGAAGGTAGTTGAAATCATCCGCAGTCTTCGCAATGATCATGGCGGGTTTGAACCCTGCAAATTCCTTTCTTGAATAAACGATCTCTGCAACGCCATCGGCATTGGTAGCGCCGGCGCCCAGCGCCTGGTTATTATTGCCATAAACAATAACGTTCAAACCGCTTACGGGTTCGGCTGATTGAATGGAATTGGCAAAGACAAATAATTTATCGCGCCCTTCCTTAGCGATCAATCCCAGGTCGGATACCGAAATAAACCGGTTGTCGGCAATCCAGTAATCTGCAGCAGATCTTATTTTAATATGATAGATCCCTTTAAAATCCGGCAGCCTGTCTTCCACGTTAAAAGAGAATAAGCGGCTGTTACCCGATTGAGGTAAACTGCGTGTGTCTATTTCTTTTTCATAGATCACATCGCCCAATGAGAGGTCATTGCCATAATCATCATAATAAACATCGCCTTCTTCATTACCGCCCTGCTTCGATTCTTTTGGATAGTAGCCATAGCGCTGGGCGGTAAGCAGGTTACTTTCATATATCTTGGAAATGATCACCCTTACTTTCGGCACATTAGTGATGCGCATTTCAATCAGCTTATTACCCTTACCGGAAAGATAAACTCTTTTATTGCTGCTGAACTTTATAGAGGGTTCAAGTTCGCCAAAAGCGATATTGCCATCATACTGTTCCTGTAAAACGCCGCCTATTCGTCCCCGTAAGCCTTTCGACAGGGTTAACAGGTACGATTTGGCAGCATCAAAGCCTTCACTTTTTATAGTAAACCCTTCGTCGGTGGTTTCGACGGAAAATTTTACAGCCGGATCAAATTTTATTGCAGAAGATAAATTCTCGGCGTTAACCTGCTGGCTGGTGCGCACGGTTATGATGCCCGATAAACCATCGTGCTGGGAACTGATATCATTCACCACCAGGTTAAATGGCGAAGGGATCATATACGAGGTTGCGATATCGCTGGCGCTGGCATTCACGCCATCTTTAGGCACAATGCCTTTTGCGATGGTAATAGCGGCTTCCATATTTTTATCCTGCGGCGTAATACCCTGTATCCTCAGCGATATACGCTTATCTACCGAAAGCGTCTGTACAGAAAAAGAAACCGGTTTATGATCAATCGTAAGTTTAAGTTTTTCCCTGATCGCTGTTGGATCTACCGGGTAATTAAAATACAGGTCAACCTGCGGAACGGCCATCTTTGACTGCTCATCCTGTAGGAACCAGGCGGCATTAATATCTTCCAGTTTTAATTCAGGAGTATAGAAACTGATACTACCGGCTTTACCTATATCGCCGAATTTGCTGTATTGCAGCACATCGCTTTTAATGACCGCCTTGAAACTGGTGGCGGGAGGAAGCGGCCTGGAGGGAGAGAATACCAGTTGATCGGGGCTTTCCCATCTGAACCTGCCGGGTATTTCAGGATTAAAAGAAATATACGCCGTGGAATCCCATTGGTTCAATAAAGAATCCGGGACCAGCGATTTACTGAAATGGAAACTCAGGTTTCCTAACTGGGGCACCTCTCCTTTAGCGCTGGTAGATTCGAGATCAACAATATTCCTGTTGCAGGAATATAAAAAAATAACAACCAATAAGGTTGTTAGCGCGGGAAAACGTTTGAGCATATATACAGGTTGATAAGGCAAATGTATGTTTAGGAGAATAATTGTCTGCAATATCCTGAAAATCCTTAAAGCCTTAAGGATTTTTTAAGCTTTTCGGCTGCCGATAATGGTAAATTTGTTTTCAGTTATTCCATGACCATCACCCGAAATCAAAAAAATACAGCCCGGTTATTCCTTTTATGCACCGCTTTTGCCCTGCTGAGCTGGTGGGGGCTTAACCTGCTTTTCCCACTTCCCGACAGGATATCTTATTCTACTGTTATAACAGATAATAAGGGCGAGGTGATCCATGCTTACCTCACCAAAGATGATAAATGGCGGATGAAAACATCGCTGGACGAGATTTCGCCTTTGCTGAAAACCACTATCGTTGAAAAGGAGGACAAATATTT
>JBDTVL010000322.1:0-4098 GCA_040007215.1 Flavitalea sp. | reverse complement strand
AAAAACATCTGCAGTAATTCAGGACGATTTTAACGGGTCTTTCCAGGCTGTTCAGCACCTTGTTGATAATGGCTATACTAAAATAGCCCATATAGCGGGGCCGAAAGGATTGATATTCACGGAGAACAGGCTTCAGGGTTACCTTGCCGCGCTGGCTAAAAATAATCTGCCGGTACGTCAGGAATGGATCATTCATTCCGGGTTTTCACAAATTGATGGAACAACGGATACTTATCACTTACTGGAGCTGAAAGATAAGCCTGATGCGATCTTTGCCACGAATGACAGAAAGGCGATCGGCGCGATGATGGCATTAAAAAATAAAAAGATAGCTATTGGTAAAGAAATAGGAGTGGTAGGATTTACCAATGATCCTATGTCGGAGATTATTTCTCCTACGCTTACTACCGTTGAAGAACCTGCCTTTGAAATCGGCAGGGAAAGTTGTGAACTGCTGATCAAGCATATCACCAAGAAAAACTTTATCGCTGAAGAAAGAATTCTTCCTGGAAGACTTATTATACGTGAGTCGAGCAGAAAAATCCAGGCCGACAAAGCCGGCCCGGATTTTTCTATTTAACCAGATTCCCTTTTGAAAGCAGCGAAGCTGATTCCTTATCCAGGAAATACTGGCAATCCGGATGAGATTGCAGAATCGATGCCGGAAATAAATTACTTATTTTTTGTTCAAGACTATTTTTAACGGCTTCTGCCTTGCGGCTATCGGGCACAGAACAGATAATATGTTTTGATTTGAGTATCTGTTTCACCGACATGCTGATGGCTTTCTTAGGAACATCATCTACCGATTTAAACCATCCTTCGCCATACTGCTGTTTCCTGCACTGGTCATCCAGTTCTACAATGATATAAGGAGTTGGCGTATCGAAATCGGCCGGAGGATCATTAAAAGCAAGATGTCCATTCTCTCCAATACCTACCAGGGCAACATCAATAGGAGCGTCAGTGATGAGTTTTGACAATCGCACGCATTCTGCAGCGGCATCTCCTTCTCCATTGATCAGGTGGGCTGCTTTTAATGCAGGAACCTTTGTGAGAAAACGTTCTGTAAGGTATTTCCTGAAACTTGCTGGTTCTGTGATCGGAAGGCCGATGTATTCGTCAAGATGAAACATGGTTACCTTACTCCAGTCGATATCTTTTTCAGCTATCAGCTTTTCCAGCGTTGCGAACTGACTGGCGCCAGTGGCCAGGATGATATTGGCCGAACCTTTAGCGCTGATGATTTCGCGGATCAGTTTTGCGGCTGCAGCTCCTGCAGACAGGCCTAGAGCCGCTTTATCGTCACTTACTATTACTTCCATGTTTTTATTTTATCGTTAGTAAAACATTTATGTTTTGTCAAACTTATAAAGAAGTAAATGGAATTAACGGTTTATAACCATATATATGTGCGAGAACGGTATCGGAATCTTTCAGAAGAATGATATTTTCATTTCCTTATTTTTTTCATAATGGCCAATTCCTTTTTTATTTCTTTATGCTTTTCTTACGCGCCGGTTTTGAATCTACAGGTATGTTGATTCTGTAAGCGGTTTCTTTCTTTGCTTCATGCAACACAAAGAAACTGTGCACTGTTCCAATATTGGCGAGACGGGCAAGTTTATTGAGCATGAAATCGGCATATTCATCCATATCGCTTACCGCTACTTTCAACAGGTAATCGTATTGCCCGGCCATATGATAACATTCCATTACTTCATCCAGCCTGATCACTTCTTTCTCAAAGGTTTTGAGCATTTCACGGGTATGTTCCTTTAGCTGTACATGGGTATAGGCAGTAAGGCTTTTGTTTATTTTACGTTTATCCAGCACTGCAACATAACGTTGAATATAATTTTCATTTTCCAGTCGCCGGATTCGTTCAAATACGGGCGTAACCGATTTGCCGATCTTGTCAGCAATCTCTTTATTGGTTAGCCGTGCATCATGCTGAAGTAACTGCAATATCCTTACATCGTCTTTATCAAGTGTGCTCATGGGAAATATTTTTCTGAAAATGACAATTTATTCCTTAATTAAAGATTTTATATCTATAAAAGTATAATAAAATAGATTTAATGTCTAATAATTATCCATATGTTGGTATAATTACCTATAACATTCATCTTTACTGAGTCTTTATTCGGAAAGATGCAAACCTGATTGTTCATTAACGAAAGAAGTTATCATGAAAGGCAATATTCTGGTCATAGGCGCTTATGGTCAACTGGGCGCTGAACTAACGGAAGCGCTTAAGTGCAGGTATGGTCATTCGCATGTGATCGCAACAGATGTCCGTACGCCCGCTTATCTTTCTGATGAAGAAGATTCCTGTCTTTATTTTGATGTACTGAACAAAAGAGCGTTGGAATCGATCGTTACCAAATATAATATTACCCAGATATACCTTCTTGCTTCCATGTTATCGGCAAATGGCGAATGCACTCCGATGGATGCCTGGAAGCTGAATATGCAAGGTTTGCTGAATGTGCTGGAAGTAGCCAAAGAGCAACTGATCTCTAAAGTATTCTGGCCAAGCAGTATCGCCGTATTCGGACATCATGCCCCTAAAAAACCCTGCCCGCAGCATACCGTTCTTCAGCCCGCTACAGTATATGGCATCAGCAAAAGCGCCGGGGAAGACTGGTGCCAGTACTACTTTAATAAATATGGCGTTGACGTACGCAGTATTAGGTTTCCCGGCCTCATTAGTTATACCTCCATGCCCTCAGGAGGTTCTACCGATTATGCCGTGGCTATTTTTCACCAGGCCTTAAAGCAAGGAGCATATACCTGTTACCTGAAGCCCACAGTTACGCTGCCTATGATGTATATGCCAGATGCCGTGAGGGCGGCTATTGAACTTATGGAAGCTCCTGCGGAAGACCTCACCGTACGCACTTCCTATAATATTTCCGGAATGAGTTTTACGCCCGGCCAACTGGCTGCGCAGATAAAAAAAGGCGCTCCCGGTTTCAGGGTCAGCTACCAGCCCGATTACCGTCAATCTATAGTGGAAACATGGCCTACAAGTATTGATGACAGGATCGCGCGGAGAGACTGGAAATGGTTGCCTGAATATGATCTTCCCTCCATGACAGAAGATATGCTTTTACATCTTCGCGAACGCATAGGCGAATCAACCCTTGCATTAGTATAGGCGAAACAGTTTTATCCCTATGTCTTGCTTCCCCGTTTAAGCAAGGCCCGGAGCAGTCCCTGTCAGTAATGGCCCGGACGCTCCTTTTTAAAATAGTATTGCCTACCTTTCAGAATGGCATTAAAACGCCGATTCATGAAAATCCTTATCGTGTCAGGAGTAATACTCTTACTGTGGCTCATTCTTGCCCAGAGCTGCATGACATTCAGAACGGCAGATGGAAAAGCAAAAGAAACATTCGCAGGCAAAGGTATTCAACTCATTACCGCCACCATAAAAGTAGACGATTACCCTATCCATTTTGTTCGCACCGGCAACGATTCGCTGCCCACTATTTTTTTTATTCATGGATCGCCGGGAAGCTGGACGGCATTTGAAGACTATCTCTCCGATTCCGGACTGCTCAAAAAATTCCGCATGGTTTCCATCGATCGTCCGGGATTTGGCTATAGCAATTTCGGTGAGCCGCGACACCTGGCACGTCAGTCGGAACTGATCAGCCCTGTATTTAACCTTCTCCGGAACGGGAAACCATTTTTTCTGGCAGGACATTCCCTCGGCGGACCAATGGTAGTGAAACTGGCCGCTGATAACCCCGGCATTTTTTCAGGACTTGCGATTATTTCAGGTTCCTTCGACCCCACAGAAGAAAAACCTGAAAAATGGCGCCCTGTTCTTTTCAATACACCGCTGAACTATTTTGTTCCCGGAGCTATGCGTGCTTCGAATATAGAATTGTGGTACCTTAAGAAAGATCTTGTAGACCTTAAAAATGATTTTCAAAAGATCACCTGCCCTGTATTTTTTATTCATGGACTGGAAGATACCTGGGTGCCTCCGGGTAATGTGGCGTATGCAGAAAAATTGCTGGTCAATGCTTCTGAAATTAAAGAATTGATGATTCCCGGCGCCAATCATTTCATCCCCTGGTCAAA
>JBDTVL010000321.1:0-4119 GCA_040007215.1 Flavitalea sp. | reverse complement strand
GCCGGAGCCGCTGATCTAATTTCCGGGGGGCGGTTGCAACTCGGTATCAGCAGGGGTTCACCGGAACAAGTCATCGAGGGATGGCGGTATTTCGGATACCAACCGGCCGAGGGGGAGACCGAAGCCGAGATGGGACGCCGCAAAGCGCTGGAGTTCCTCAACAAATTAAGCGGCGCCGGATTCGCCAGTCCGAACCCTCGTCCAATGTTTCCCAATCCACCGGGTCTGCTGCGTCTGGAGCCGCACTCCGAAGGGCTTCGGGAGCGTATCTGGTGGGGAGCGGCTTCCAATGCCACAGCGGTCTGGGCGGCTGAAAACGGGATGAACCTGCAGAGTTCCACCCTGAAAATGGATGAGAGCGATAAGCCTTTCCATGTCCAGCAGGCGGAGCAGATCCGTCTCTATAAAGCAGCGTGGAAAAAAGCGGGGCACGCACGTGAGCCCAGGGTTTCGGTCAGCCGGTCTATTTTCGCACTCGTCAGTGATCAGGATCATTACCTGTTCGGACAGGAAAAAAACAAGATTGACCAGATCGGAAATATTGAACCGGACAAACGCGCCATTTTCGGCAGAAGTTACGCAGCAGAACCCGATGAACTCATCAAGGAATTGTCCGGCGACGAAGCCATCCAGGAAGCAGATACGATCCTGCTGACCATACCCAATAGCTTAGGAGTGGATTACAATATACACGTACTCTCTTCTATCCTGCAGCATGTAGCGCCAGGACTTGGGTGGCGTTAAGATTTTTTGAAAGATGGGAATGGTCTGCTTTTTGAAATTTTCTCCATGCAGTAACAAATGGACTACCGTTACATATCCCCGATCTGCGATGCTTTATTAAAGTATGACAATATAGTATAAGGCTTACTGTTCTGCTAAATGATGTTGAACGGTTGCAGTAGCAATTATGGTAATACCGTTTGCTCAGCGCAGAAGTAATGATTATGCTTCCAGCGCCGCTTTCGCAAACTGCATACATTTTTTTGTCTCTTTTACCGCATCGGAACCAGATGGAATATCGTATTCCAATTCAATAGAAGCGGGAATGGCATATTTCTTTTCTTTCAGCAAGGTGAGAATTTCTTTGATCGGCGTATCCCCCTGTCCCCATGGCTGGTTCTCTCCGCCATTTGCTTTTGTTTTCCGGTCCTTCAGGTGCATAGAAGTTATCCTGTCGTGTTTTGCTTCAATCAATGCCAGTAATGATTCCTTTGTATTATTTCCTCCCGCTGCGATGTAATGCCCGCAATCGAGGTTCATGGAATTGTATTCCGATTGTTCCAGTGCGCTATCCCATGCCGTATCGGTGGCTTGCGTGTGGGCGTGATAGCCAATGAATATTTTATGTTTTGCGCCAAGATCTCCGAGACGTTTAGTTTGCTGGCTGTCGGCAGTTAATTCCGTGGTCACCGAGCGGGCGCCCAGCGCCTTTGCGGCCCTGAGGGCATAGTCAATTTCCGCATCCGTGTTCTTTTTCCCAAGCGCATCAGGTTTAAAAGCATAGATAGTAATCCCTGCATCGTTATACATTTTTTTAATGGCCTCGAATTTATCCATAGAAACTTTTGCCCGCCATTCTGCCACTACTTTTTCGTACCCGGCCGAATAGTCTTTTTTATCGGGCTTTCCTGCAAATGCTTCTACGGCATCGCCCATCAGTTCAATGGCGCTGATACCGCTTTCGGCGATATACTGAAGCAGTTGTTCCACATTGCCGGGCATGCTGCGATAGGAATAAGTAATTACGCCAACCTGGACGCCCGAAAATTTCGATTGCGGTTTTCCCTGATGAAAAAACTTGCCCGGCCAGGTTGTGGAACCCGGCATAATTAATCCCATAGAGGCCATTGCTCCTTTAACCAGGAATTCACGACGGGATTTGTTTTCGACCTTAGCGCTTCGGGACATATAGGTAATTTGAATAAATGTATATCAGGTTTATAAATATCCGGTGTTTACTTCAGACTCAAGTTAAGGCCTTTTTACCGTTATGAATTTTCCCATAAAGAGAGGGCGCTATTGCGATTCGGACAGGACAATAGCTGAACATCATTTACCCATTCAGGGTTTTCCCTCCGGCCTCATAGGTAAATACCTTCGCTGCGTATACTTTGATAGATACTCTTCAGGGATGTTGCGAGTTTACAAAAGATCAATCGACTACTTTTTATTTATGGCTTAATGTATGCAGTTACTCTCCGATACAGCATGGAAAATGTAGTAGCATCAATGCTTTGCCTACGCCTCCATATACCTCTAGCGGGTAACTTTCGTAGAACCGATTAAGTTAGCGCCAAGGGAACTATTCCAGATATTATGATTCGCAAATTGTATACAACGCCTGTTGGCGCTGGTTTCTTTAGGGTCATTGATCTTTAAGAAAATATCATATTCGCCAGGAGGAATCTTACCCAATGCGCTCATATCTACAGAAAAGTTCACGGTACGCCATGCTGCCCTGTTGTCCGCTCTGCTGTCCAGCTCCGGCCGCCAATCCCTGACGTCAAGATTTGTACCAGCCGTATAAGCTTCAGAACCATTTTTGGACTTCAGAATAACGGATACTTTTTTCTCGTTTACTATATTACCAAAGCCCACGTTCTGGATCTTTCCCTGGAACATCAGGGTTCCATGCTGCTTTACCCATTCACTGGCTTTAGCCTCACGCAACACTAACCGGTAGCCCAATCGGTCACGCATATATTCCATTCCGCTTCTTCCATTATATAGCGGGTCGAAGATTGCCGTTCTGGTCACTTTATCGTGCGGAGGCGTAAACGGCGCAGTGACATTTTCTTTATTATAAATAAAATCGCCCCAAAGTTTATACGTCCGTTGGTTATACCCCGTATTCAAATGCGTTGTGCGGGCATAAGCGGCTTCATAAAGAACATTCGGAAGCCGGGGATAGATATTATTGTCAGAACCGGGCCCAACTGTTTCACCGCCATAGAAGTTATTTTGATTTCTTATCCAGGTTAGAACAGCGTTACGACTAAAATCATCTTCATTGCCTGTTCCAATTAAGGCATACCCTTCGGATAGCGAGCCATTGTCATTATATCCGCCCCTGTCCGAACCCGCTGAATAACTATCGTTGAACATACCGAAACGTCGCGCCGGCGTTCCGGGCGCCGGGGCAGGCATTAAATGAGTAAAGCTATAATTCGTATGATACTCCACGTTATACCAGGCCATGACGCCGCCCGCATGCGCTAAAATGGAACGCGAAGCGGGAACATAGCCCAGCAACGCTTTTAAAAGCCAGTGATAACCCTCTTTGGTTCTGGCATACGATGACGAGTGCATTTCTCCCCATGGACCAAAGATACCCGCCTTAACCGCCATGATGCAATCTTCGAATTCGCTGTACACCTGTTCAAGCTGCCAAAGATGATATTGTACCCAGTTTTTGTCCTCATGCCCCGGTATATTACACGAATCAGATGTATTGACCACTCCGGTTTCATACCAGACGCGACCTTTCGGCGCTCCCGGTTCACAATCATGAATGAGCTGGTTAAACTTTTCATTATCAACATACGTATGGCCCCGTCCGTCATAATTGAATTTCACAATGGCAACCGCATTGCTCTCTCTTACCTTCTGCAGCGCTGCCCGCACATAATCCAGCGCTGCGGGCGTTAAAGGTTGAGTGGTTCCATAGTTCGGCGGAACAGCGCCGCCAGCGCTCCAGGGTCCTACCGGCTTTCCATTAAGCGGGGCGTTCGACGAAAAGTTTCTCAGGTCAAATTCCATATAAATAATGCGGGCCTCCACAGGAACCTTGGTCCCGCTTATAGTGGTGGCAAAGTCAGGAAGAACCGGTATTCCACTATCGACAGGAACTACAAATTCTGCCGCTTTGTAAAAGCCCCTGTCCGGATTCGGAATATCAACAGGATTCTCCGTGTAGTCAAGCGCTTGCAATACCAGCGGGGCTAACTGGTGATCAACGGCGCCTTTCCTTATCATGCCTGTTCCGGGATCCTTCCTCACAGATGCGGCACACAATAAACCTGTCAATGCCAGGCCAACGATCAGCCTGATTTTATTCACCTGAAATAATTTTTTCATAACCAACATAACTTAATAAAATGAGCGTACGCCTTTGCC